>CAJCBN010000458.1 GCA_903960645.1 uncultured Actinomycetes bacterium
CCCACCTTGTCCGCCACAGCCTGCGTCGGTCTGGACAAGATGGGCCCGGGCCCATTTTGTCCACCACTACCTGTGGCCTTTCGTGACGCATTGCGCACTCGGGCGCGCCGTGGACAGTCAAGATCGATGGAGATCCGCGCATCCGACGCGCTGGGTGCGCTGTCGTACGCGCGCAGGCGCGGCACGTGCGCACGGTTTGGGTTGGATCTGGGGTGACAAGGGGGGCCCGGGCCCAGGTTGTCCGTCTGCGTCTTGAGTGGTTGCGACGCCCCGGGTCAGATCGCGCGTTGGGCAGGTGTGTGCGCGACAGTCGCGCGCAGGAGGGCGGGTCTGCGGTGCGGTGTCAGATCGCGCGCAGCGTGGCGAGCAGGCCGAGGGCGGCGCCGGCGGCCTCACGGCCCTTGTGGCCCTCGCTGCCGCCGATGCGATCGACCGCCTGCTGGTGCGTCTCAACGGTGAGGACACCGAAGGCAACCGGGACGCCGGTCTTCAGCGCCGCGTCGGTGACGCCGCGGGCGGCCTCGCCGCAGACGTACTCGAAGTGCGGCGTGTCACCACGGATCACGCAGGCCAGGGCGATCACGGCGTCGTAGCCATTCTGGGCGCAATGCTGGGCGGCCAGGCCGACCTCGAAGGCACCGGGAATCGGGATGATTGAGATGGAGTCCGGCGCCACGCCGCGCTCGATGCACTCGGCGACCGCGCCATCGACAAGCGGCTGGACGATATCGGTGTGGTACTCAGCCGCGACGATCGCGACGCGCGTGGACGCCACCAGACCCTGGGGCTCGATGCGCTGGGATCCGGCCGGCGCGGAGATGAACCCCGCGGCGTCGGATGCGGTCACTGCTGCGCGCCCGCCGGCTCCCCGGCGGCCGGATCGACCATGCGGGGAGGCTCGCCCGGCAGGACATCCGCCGGCTTGATGTGCTGGTGGTGCAGCGAGTGGCCGAGCTTCTCATGCTTGGCGGCGAGGTAGTCGGCGTTGTGCTCACCCGGGGCGACCACGATCGGCACCTGCTCCGTCACCTGCAGGCCATAGCCCTCAAGGCCGATGATCTTGCGCGGATTGTTGGTCAGGATCTTGATCGTCGAGAGGCCGAGGTCGGCGAGGATCTGTGCACCGATGCCGTACTCGCGCTGATCGTCCATGAAGCCGAGCTCGAGATTGGCCTCGACGGTGTCGCGACCCTGCTCCTGCAGCTCGTAGGCACGGAGCTTGTTGAGGAGCCCGATGCCGCGACCCTCCTGCGCCATGTAGAGCACGACGCCGCTGCCGGCCTGAACGACCTGATGCATCGCCAAGTCCAGCTGATCGCCGCAGTCGCAGCGCAGCGAGTGGAAGACGTCACCCGTCAGGCACTCGGAGTGGACGCGCACCAGCACGTCGGACTTGCCGCTGACCTCGCCGTAGACCAGCGCGAGGTGCTGCTTGTCGTGCAGCGTCTCCTGGTAGCCAATGGCCGTGAAGTCGCCGTAGACCGTCGGGAGCTGCACCTCGGCCACGCGCTCGACGAGCTGCTCGGTGCGCCGGCGGTACTCGATCAGGTCCGCGACGGTGATGATCTTGATGTCGTGCTCGGCGCTGAAAATCGCCAGGTCGTCGATGCGGGCCATCGTGCCGTCCGGATTCATGACCTCGCAGATCACGCCGGCAGGCGTGCAGCCAGCGAGCCGCGCCATGTCGACCGAGGCCTCGGTCTGGCCGGTGCGCTCGAGGACGCCACCGGGGCGGGCGCGCAGCGGGAAGATGTGACCCGGCGCCTGAATGTCGTCAGCCGTGGTCTTCGGATCAACGGCGACGCGGCAGGTGGTGGCGCGATCGGCGGCGGAGATGCCGGTCGTGATGCCCTCCTTGGCCTCGATCGTGACCGTGAAGGCGGTCTCGTACGTCGTCACGTTGTGCGCAACCATCGGGCGCAGGCCCAGCTCGTCGCAGCGGTCCGGCGTGAGCGTCAGGCAGACGAGGCCACGGGCGTACGTCGCCATGAAGTTGATGTCATCCGCCGAGACGAACTCGGCGGCCATGCACAGGTCTCCCTCGTTCTCGCGGTCCGGGGCGTCGACGATGATGATCATCTTGCCATTGCGGATATCCTCGATTGCTGCTTCGATCGAGCTGAACGGGGGATCGGGCTGATGCATGGGGTTCCCTGTTGACGGGGGCTGGATGATCGTAGCGGAGGGTGGGTTTCCGTCCGCCGCGTCCTAACGCTCGGCGGCGAACTTCTCCACGTATTTCGCATAGATGTCCACCTCGAGATTGACGGTATCGCCAACTTCCGTCCTCCCGAATGTGGTGACTTCGCACGTATGCGGGATCAGCCAGATCTCAAAGGCGCGATCGTCGACGGCCGAGACCGTCAGCGACACACCGTTGACGGCGATCGACCCCTTCTCCACGACGTACCGAAGCACCTCCGGTGGTGCAGCGATCTCGATGACGCGGGCAATGCCGTCGGCGCGGATACCGGTGACTTCGCCGACCGCGTCGACGTGGCCCTGGACGACGTGGCCACCCATGCGATCGGTCGGACGCAGCGCCGGCTCGAGGTTGACGGGACGGCCGGGCACGAGGCCACCGGTCGTGGTGCGCGCCATCGTCTCCCCCATCGCCTCGAAGGCGATGC
>CAJCBN010000459.1 GCA_903960645.1 uncultured Actinomycetes bacterium
CGGCGATGCCGGTGACAACCTTGCTGAAGGTGACGGAGAACTCGGCCGTGCCGCTGTTGCTCGGCGACGTCGTGACCGGGGCAAAGGCAGTAACGGTCGGCGCGGTGCGGTCGATCGTGATCGTCGAGGCAACCTGAGCTGTGGCAGGACCCGTGTTGGTCGCGGCATCGACAACGGCGTCGCCTGCCAGCGTCAGGATGACGGTGCCGTTCGTCGGGCTCGAGGCTGTGACGGGGATCGTGTACGGGCCGGCTCCGGAGCCTGTCGGCGTGCCGACGCTCCAGCCCGTCGAGGTGCCCGTCAGCGCAAAGTCGGCGGCGGTCAGACCGGTGACCGGACCGGAGAACGTGAGGCTGTACGACAGGCTCGTGGCGTTGGTCGGCGTGGCGGTCGTCGGTGCGAAGGCGGAGACCGTCGGCGCGCTGCGATCGACGGTCACCGTCGTTGCCGCCGTAGCCGTCGCCGGGCCGGCATTGGCAGCGGCATCGATCACGGCGCTCTGCGCGAGCGTGAGGATCACCGTGCCGTCGGGCGAGCTGGGGCCCACCGCATTGATGGTGTAGGTCGTACCCGAACCGGTGATCGAGCCGATCGCCCAACCGGCCGATGTGCCGCTGAACGACAGCTTGCCGGCGCTCAGGCCCGTGACGGCCTCGCTGAACGTCGCGGTGTAGGCGATGCTCGTGCCGGCCGTCAGCGTGACCGCGGGCACGAGGGTGACGGTGGGAGCCGTGCGATCGACCGTGATGGTGTTGGCGGCGATCGTCGCGTTCGGATTGCCCGCCGCATCGGCGAGAGCGCCACCCGTGATCGTCAGCAGCACCGTGCCCGCGGTGGTCGAGGAGCCCGAGACGGTGACGGTGTACGGGCCGGTGCCGGTGCCGGTCAGACCCGTGACGTTCCAGCCGGTGGCCGTACCGCCAATGCTGAAGCTGCCCGTCGTGAGGCCCGTGACCGCCTCGCTGAGGGTGAGCGAGTACGTGATGGTCGTGGCCTTCGTCGGCGTCGTGGCCGTGAAGGCGGTGGCGGTCGGCGCCGTGTTATCGATCGTGATCGTCGCACCGTTCTCCGCTGCCGCCGGCGCCGTGTTGCCGATGGCGTCTGCCACGCCGCCCGCCGCGAGGATCGGGTACAGCGTGCCGTCGACGGGCGCGGTGCCCGTGAGCGTGACCGTGTACGGGCCGCTGCCGCTGACGCTCGCGACGGTCCAGCCCGTGGCGGTGCCGCCGACGCTGAAGTCTGCCGTGGTCAGACCGGTCACCGTCTCCGAGAGCGTCAGGGTCCAAACCACGCTGGTGCCGTTCGTCGGCGTGGACGGCCCCGTGAACGAGGTGACCGTCGGTGCCGTCCCGTCGACCGCGACTGCGCCGGTCGTCGGCGTCGGCGTACCGCTCACGACGTTGCCCGCGAGGTCCGCCACGAGGCTGCCATCGAGCTGCAGGGTGAGCGTGCCGTCGACCGCAGTCGGAGCGCTCAGGGTGACGGTGTACGGACCGGCGCCGGCGCCACTGACGCTGTCGACCGTCCAGCCCGTCGAGGTGCCACCGACCGTGAAGGCGGAGGCGGTCACACCCGAGACCGACTCGCTGAGGAGCAACGAGCAGCTGACGCTGGCGGTGCGCGTGCTGGACGGACAGATAAAAGTCGACACGGTCGGTGCCGTGGTGTCAATCGCGATCGTGGCCGCAGCGGCGATCGAGCCAGCCGCACCGGGTGCGGGCAACGCCAGACTGACGGCCGCGTTGCCCGCGAGGTCGGTGATGGCACCGCCGTTCAGCTGCAGCGCCGTCGTCGACGCGTAGTCGAGCGCGCTCGTCGTGTTGGGCGAGACGACCGTGTAGTTGAAGACCAGGGTGTCGGTGCCGAGGCCCGACGCGTACGGCGCGTAGACGGTGCTGGCGCCGAGCGTGAGCGCGATGCGCGGCGTGCCGCCGTTTGTGTCGACGTCCATCGCCTCGCTGAACTTCACAGCGAGCGGAATCACGGTGCCGGCACGGTAGGTGCCGGTCGGCGTCGTGGTGGTGATGCTGGTGAAGGTCGGTGCCGTGACGTCGCCGCTGATGATCTCCTGCACCACGCCGGGCGACTGCGAGCTGCCGATGCTCGTCGAGATCTCTGTGGCGACCGCGCTGTACTCGTGGAAGCCAGTGGTGAGATCGGTCGACGGACGCCACGACCAATTGCCGTTGCCGTCCACGGTGATGCCGGCCTGGAGCAGCGAGGCACCGTCGTAGATCGCGACCGTCGTGCCCGGATCGGACGTGCCCGTGATGAGCGGCTTCTTCGTCGACGACGTAGCCGCGGCGACGACCGTCGGCTCGCTCGGGCCGCCGTTGGGCACCGTGTAACAGAGGTCGGCGGAGTAGGCGCTCTCGTTGCCCGCGGTGTCGATCGCCTTGATGCGATAGCAGAGCGTGATGCCGCGCGGCAGCGGGCGGTCGGTGTACGTCGTGCCCGGGTGCGGCACCGAGGCGTACTGCGTGGTCGGGTTCGCGGCCGTGCCCTTGTAGATGCGATAGCTCGCGATGTCGGGGTCGCCGCTGGCCGTCCACGACAGCGTGGCGGCGTTACCGGCGCCGCGGATGGCCGCGTTGGCCGGCACATTCGGGGCGACGGCATCGATGCGGAGCGTGCGGTTGGCGGCGAGCGAGCCGGCGGCGCCCGGCGCGGGCAGCGTGAGCACGGCGTTATTGGCGGCGCCGTCCTTGATCGTGCCGCCGGCCAGCGCCAGCGCAGTCGTGCTCGCGATGTCGAGCGCCGCCGTGTTGTCGCCCGTCCCGACGGTGTAGGTGAACGTGAGGTCCGAGCTGCCCGAGCCACTGGCGTACGTGAGCGTGACGAGCCGTGGCGAGGCCACCGAACCCGCATTGACCTGCAGCGTCGGCGTACCTGTGACATTGACGCCCTCCGAGAACTGGACCTTGACCGGGATCACGGCGCCGAGCAGGTAGGTGCCGTCGACCGAGGATGAGGTGATGCCCGTGACGGTCGGCGCCGTGGTGTCGATCTGCCAGGTCAGCGTGAGCTTGCCGTGGCCCGTGGGGCTCACCACCGCCGTCGAGTAGCCCTGGGTGTGTGTGGCGTTGACGATGTTCGTCGCGGTGTACGACGAGCCGCCGCCCGCGCCGGTATGCGCACCGCCACCACCACCCCAGTAGCCACCACCGCCACCACCACTCGTTAGCCCCCCGGCACCACCCGCGCCACCCGTGATCTGCGTACCCACCGCACCGTTGGGATAGCCCGACAATACGCCACCCGTACCACCCGCCGACTGCGACCCACCCATCCCAGGCGTCGCATCCGCCCTCGTCGTTGTACCCGCGGCACCCGTCAAGCCACCACCCGCACCGCCCAGACCGGAAACACCACCACCGCCACCACCACCCGCGACCAACACACGCGACGCCACGACAGAAGCCGTCGTCCGAATATCAGTCGCACCGCCGCCACCACCACCCGTATTCGCACCCGCACCACCACCATTCCAACCACCCGTAGACGCCGCACCCGCACAACCCACATAGAGATTTAGCGTCGAACCCGCATTGACCGGGACGGTGCCCTGCACGCGACCACCCGCGCCGCCCGCAAATGTCGAAGCAATACCGCGCGCACCGTACGCATCGACCGTCACCCACGAGACGCCGCTCGGGACGACCCACGTCTGTAGCGCGTTCGTGCAGTTGAAGGTCGCGGTATTACCCGCCACCGCACCTGCCGGCGTTGCCGTGACGTTCGCCGAATAGTCGGAGAGCGTCGGCGTGCTGTTCCAGTCGAAGACTGCGACGACGCGGTAGACGTAGGTCGTGCCGTTGACGGCCGTCGCGTCGACGTACGAGGTCGCCGATGCAGCCTGCTGCGTCCCAAGCTGCGTGGTCGGGTTCGAGGTCGTACCGCGATAGATCCGATAGCCCTGGAGGCCCGTGACCGGGCTCGCATCCCAGGACACGATCACCTGCGCGTCGCCCGGCACGGCCTTGACGCCCGTCGGCGTGGCGGAGGCCGGCGCACTCAGGATGAGCGAGCCATTCCCGGTCGCGCTTGCATACCCCTGTGTGTGGACGGCATCGAACGTGGCGGTGCCGCCGTAAGAAGAGCCGCCGCCCGCGCCAGTATGCGAACCACCGCCACCACCCCAATACCCACCACCGCCACCACCACTATTGAGACCCCCAGCAGCACCCGCGCCACCCGCGCTCTGCGTACCCACCCCGCCCGCGGTATAGCCCGACCACAAGCCACCCGTACCACCCGCCGACTGCGACCCACCAGTACCACCCGGATTGCCCACACTCGTCGTGGTCCCGGCACCACCCGTCA
>CAJCBN010000460.1 GCA_903960645.1 uncultured Actinomycetes bacterium
CACCTCGCGCTGGCCGTCCTCGATCCGGGGGCGCTCTCGCTCGTGGCCGATCCCGGGTATCCCGTGTACACCGGGGGACCGCTGCTGGCCGCCGCCGGCAGTTGCCCCCTGCCCCTGCGCGCCGATCACGGCTTCCAGCCCGACCTCGACGCCGTCCCGGCGGAGGCAGCCGCCCGCGCGCGGTTGCTCGTGTGCGGCTATCCGAACAACCCCACGGGCGCCATCGCCGCGCCAGACCTGTTCGCCCGGCTGGCCGCCTTCGGTGACCGCCTCGACCTCGTGCTGTGCCATGACCACGCCTATGCGGAACTCGCGTTCGACGACGCCCTCGCGCCGAGTGCGCTGGCCGACCCGGGCTTCCGCTCCCGCGGCATCGAGATCCTGTCGTTGTCGAAGACGTACTCGGTGCCCGGCTGGCGCATCGCCTTCGCCGTCGGCAACCCAGCGATCATCGCCGTCCTCCAGCGCCTGAAGACCCAGATCGACTCTGGCATGTTCCCGGCCCTGCAGCGGACCGCAGCGTGGATGCTGCGGCAGACGGACCTCGACGGCCCGCCCCTTGCCGTCTACCGGGCCCGGCGCGACCTTGCCTGCCGCCGGCTGGGCGAGATCGGCATGCCGGTCGACCCGCCACAGGGCGGCATGTACCTGTGGGTGCCGATCCCCACGCAGGAGTCGGCCAGCGGCTTTGCCGACCGGATCCTCACCGAGGCCGCCGTCGTCGTGACCCCGGGGAGCGCCTACGGGAGCGCGGGGGAGGGCTACGTGCGGATGGCCCTCACGCTGCCCGAGGATCGCCTTGATGAGGCGATCGGTCGGATCGGCGTCGTGCTGGCCGCGACCTGAGGCGAGTAGACTCCGTCTCAGTGGGCGACGGCTTCTATCAGATCCGCAGCACCGCGCTCGAGCGCGCGTACGTGGCCGCCATCGCTCGTCCAAACCAGCGCATCGAGGCGGATCTCGCCGAGTTGACGGAACTGCTCCACACGGCGCAGTGCGAGCCAGTTGGGCAGCTGATCCAGCGCCGTGACCGGCCCGAGCTCAAGACCTACCTCGGCTCCGGCAAGGTCGATGAGCTTGAGCAGGAGCTCGCCATGGTCCAGGCCGAGGTGCTCGTGATCGACGACGAGCTGACGCCCTCCCAGCAGCGCTACCTCGAGAACCGCTTCAAGATCCGTGTCATCGACCGCACGGCGCTGATCCTCGACATCTTCGCCGCCCACGCCCATTCCGCGGAGGGCAAGCTGCAGGTCGAGCTGGCCCAGCTTGAGTACCAGCTGCCGCGCATGCGTGGCATGTGGCAGCACCTCGAGCGCCTCGGCGGCGGCGTCGGCACCCGCGGACCGGGCGAGTCGCAGCTCGAGACCGATCGCCGGCTGGCCCGCGACCGCATCACGGCGCTGCGACGCAAGCTCAAGGAGACCGGCAAGCGGCGCCGGCTCCAGCGCAAGCAGCGGCAGGAGGGCATCGTGCCCACGGTCTCCCTCGCGGGCTATACCAACGTCGGCAAGTCCAGCCTGCTCAACGCGCTGACCGGCTCCACCGTCTCCAGCCGCAACCGCCTGTTTGAGACGCTCGACCCGACGACGCGTCGCTTCACCCACGTCGGACGCGAGTACACCATCACGGATACGGTCGGCTTCATCCGCAAGCTGCCGCACGGCCTCGTGGAGGCCTTCGCCTCGACCCTGGAGGAGACGCTGTCCGGAGAGCTCCTGCTCCACGTCGTCGACGCCTCGCTACCGGAAGAGGAGCGCGACGTGCAGATGCACGCCGTCGACGACGTCCTCGAGCAGATCGGCGCCGGCGAATTGCCGCGCATCATCGTGCTCAACAAGATCGACCTCGTCGCCGCCGACGATCGCGAGCGCCTGCGCAATCGGCTGCCCGACGCCATTCAGGTCTCTGCCTTCACCCGCGAGGGACTCGACGAGCTCGAGATTCTGATCGCCGAGCACTTCGCCGGTCGCTTCGAGCCCGTCGAGCTACTCGTTCCGCACAGCGAGGGTGCGGTGCTGTCGTCGCTCTACGCGCTGGGCGCGCCGATCACCTCCCGCGAGGACACGGCCGACGGCGTCCGCATCCGAGCCAGGCTGCCCGAGGCCGAGCGCGATCGGTACCGACGCTTCGCGGTCGTCCCGGAGGCCGTGGCGTGAGAGCGGTGCCGTTCCTCCGGCTTCACCCGGACGCGCGGCTCCCGCAGCAGGCGCATGCCGACGACGCCGGCTTCGACCTGCACGCGACGGAGCCCGCCTGTCTGGCGCCGGGGGCGCGAGCTGCCATCGGTTGCGGCTTCGCCATCGCCCTGCCGGCCGGCATGGCCGCCTTGGTGGTGCCCCGCTCGGGACTCGCCCTCCGCGACGGGCTCGGGGTGCTCAACGGCCCGGGCCTGATCGACGCCGGCTACCGCGGCGAGATCAAGGTCATCCTGATCAACCACGATTCCGAGGCCGAGCGTCTGATCGCGGTAGGCGACCGCATCGGCCAGCTGGTCCTGATCGACCTGCCCGCCGTCCGCTTCGACGAGGTGGGCGTGCTGCCCGACTCCGAGCGCGGCGAGGGGGGCTTCGGGTCCACCGGGAGGGGCGCGTGAGCGGCCCGCGCATCCGCGTCGGCGCCCTCGTCGTCAACGGCGGCCGCATTCTGCTCGTGCGCCACGAGAAGGATGGGCGCGCCTACTGGCTGCTCCCCGGCGGTGGCGTGGAGGAGGGCGAGCAGCTCGAGGACGCCATGCGCCGGGAGTTTGCCGAGGAGTGCGGCCTCGCGGTGCGCTCCCTGCAGGGACCGATCGCCATGGCCGAGACGATTCCGCCCGCCGACGTCCCCGACGGGCGCCACATCCTCCACATGATCTTCGCCCTCGACCCGGCTCCGCACGGCAACGAGCAGCCCACCTCGGTGGACAGCGCCGTGCTGGGCCATGCCTTCGTGGACCGCAGTCGCCTGCACGAGCTCGAGCTACGCCCGCCGATCCACGACTTCCTCGTGGGTTATCGCCCGGGCGACCCGTTCGTCAGCCTCGGCCGCATGTGGATCTCCTAGCGACGGTGACGTCGGACCTGGCTGCGACGAAGGGGTCATCAGCCGTCGTAGAGGCTCGTCGACGGGTCCCTCAGCGCCGCGTCTGCGTCTCCGCGCGGGCGATGTCGATGGCGGCCTGCGCCGCGGCCGCCTCCAGACGATCGTCGAGTGCGTCCAGCGGCGTCGCGAGCCCCCGATGCTCGCAGCCCCACGCAAGCAGACGATCGGCAAGCCAGGGGTTCTTCGGCAGCAGCGGCCCGTGCACGTAGGTACCCAGCACGCGATCGACACGGCAGCCCTCGGTCTGGCCATCGCCGATGTTGCCCCCGCCGATCACCACGCGACCGAGCGGGGCAACGCCCGCACCGAGCTCCGTGCGCCCGGCGTGGTTCTCAAAGCCGACCAGCTGCTGCTTCACGCCGTTCATCGTCACCTCGACCACCACGTTGCCGACCACGCGCCGACGGCCCGCCGTGGTGACGAGATCGACGAGACCGGTGCCCGGCGTCTCGCGACCCGACTGGTCGAGGTAGCTGTGGCCGAGCAGCTGGAAGCCGCCGCAGACCGCGAGCACCGGGACGCCGTCCGCGATCGCCGAGCGCAACGCGGGGACCTGCGCGATCAGGGCGTCGGCGACCAGGGCCTGATCGCGATCCTGCCCGCCGCCGATCAAGATGACATCGGTGGCGGCAGGGTCGAGGTCCTCACCGAGCCTCAGCGGCGCGACCTCCACGGGCAGACCGCGCCAGCGGGCCCGCTGCGCGAGCACGCGCACGTTGCCGCGATCGCCGTAGATGGAGAGCAGCTCGGGGTAGACGGGGACGATGCGGAGCATCAGCGGGCCTCGTCCCAGAACGGCGCGGTCAGGCCACGGGCGGACAGCACGCCGTGGGCGCTCAGCATGGCGGTGTAGGTCGCGAGGATGTAGATGCGCTCCCCGGGCGCCGCCCGGCCAACGGCTCCGTCGAGCGCCGCCTCGACCTCCCGGATGCGATCGATGTCCTCAAGGGGAACATCCGCGTAGCGCAGACGGACGGCCAGATCGGCCGCGCGCCGGCCGGTGCAGACGATGCGCTGCACACCCTCCAGCCGCCCCTCGAAGTCGATGTCCCAGATCCAGCTGACGTCGCGCCCGTCGGCGATGTCGTCGTTCAGGGCCAGCACGACGTGGGCACCCGCCAGATCCGGCTGGATCGCCCGCAGGGCCTCGTTGGCGCCCGTGGGGTTCTTGAACAGGATCAGCACGGCCTCACGGCCGTCGATCGGAATGCGCTCGAAGCGGCCAAACGCGGCCCGAAAGTCGGCCAAGCGCTCCACCGAGCGAGCGGTGGGGACGCCGAGCGCGGACGCCGTCGCGATGGCAGCCAAGGCATTCTCGACGTTGTAGAGCCCCGGCAACGGGAGCATCAGCTCGTAGGCACCGTCCGGCGCATCGACACGGAAGTGCGTGCCCTGTACGCCCTCGGGTCGAATCGCGCGCGCCGCGAAGTCGAGTTCGCCACGCGCGTGGTCACCGTTGGGGCAGCGGTACGCGCCGAGCTGGCCGAGATAGACCGCGTCGTAGACGTAGGCCGCACCACAGCGGACGCAGAAGGTCGAGTCGGCCGCCTCATCGCGCTCGGCAAGGGCGACGGCGGGATCGTCGATGCCGTAGCGCAGGACGTTGGGATGCTCGGCACCGAGGGCATCGATCACCGGATCGTCCGCGCCGAGGACCAGGGTCGTGCCGGCGTCCAGCCCCGCGGTCAGGGCGCGCCAGCGATCTGCGATCAGTTCGAGCTCACCGTGGCGGTCGAGCTGATCGCGAAACAGGTTGCCGAGGGAGAGCACCCGAGGGCCGAACGCCTCGACCACGCTCGGCAGCGCCGCCTCGTCGACCTCGAGCACACCGACCCGCGCCGCCGGCGGCTGCGTGAGCAGCGTGGTCACGATGCCGCTCATGAGGTTGGCGCCGGCGCCGTTGCGGCAGACGCTCCGCTCGGGCTCAAGGATGTGCGAGACCATCGCCGCCGTCGTGGTCTTGCCGTTGGTCGCGCTGATCGCCACGATGCCCTCCGGCAGTCCGTCTGCGAGGCCCGCCAACTCGGCTGGGGCAAGGCGCAGGTAGATGCTGCCGGGCAGCGTGGTGCCTCCGCCGCGGCCGGCGGCCCGGGAGAGATTGCCGGCCAGACGCGCCAGGTCCGCTGCCGCTCGCCGTCGGACGCTCACGGCGCCGTACTCTCAGCGAGACCCACCGTGGCCGCGGAGCGGCGCAGGATGAGCATCGCGACGACGCTCAGCACGCCGACGAGCACGTACGTCACCCACGTCGGACCCTGCTCAGAGACGAACCCGGCGATGATGGGAGCGAGCAGCGACCCGACGCCCCAGACCGCGTTGAGCATGCCGAAGACGCCGCCCTCGCCGATCTTCTCCCGCCGCGCACCGTCCGCGCACGAGGCGTACGCGATCGTGAAGATCGGCGCGGAGAGGCACATCGCGGCAACGAGCAGGAGCACGTACCAGGGCACTCCGAGCGGCACCAGCATCAACACGACAAGGGTGCCGCAGAGGGGCGGCAGCAGCACCAGCGCCCGGGTCTGGTTGAGCCGTCGGCCGAGCCGGGCCACGGTCAGGATGGCCAGCACCGACATGATGCTGCCGGCAGTGAAGATCCAGCCGATGGCAGCGGAGGAGAGGCCCGCGGCGTCGAGGTGCAACGGCGCCAGGAGTTGCAGGGCGGCCATCATCAGGGAAACGAAGGCGATCGCGACGAAGCCGAGTTGGATCAGCCCCGGACGGGCGGCTCGTTGCAGCGAGACGAAGGGACTCTGGCGCTCCTCGTGCTGCCCGACGCGCGTCGCGCCGCCGGGTTCGAACAGCGCCCAGAGTACGACCACCGCCACAAGCGCGCCGAGCACGGAGAACGCCGTACCGATGCCCACGAGCGAGACGATCGGACCGCCCAGCAGGGGACCGGCGATCGTGCCCACCGTCGCCGTCGCGTTGGCGATCGAGAGGCCGCGGGGACGATAGTCGTCGCCGACCGCGCCAGCCAGCCAGGCGAGACCCGCCGACCACGTGATCGCCGAGCAGGCGCCCTGGGCGATGCGCACGGCGACGATCAGCCAGAACGAGTCGGCGAGCGCGATTGCCGGCGCCGCGAAGATGAACAGCGTGGCGCCGATCAGCGTCAGACGCCGCGCCCCGAGGCGATCGGAGAGAAAGCCGGCGGGAATTGCGAAGAGCAGAACCGCGAAGCTGTAGACGCCGAGCACCACACCGGACTGCTCGTCGGAGAGGTCGTACTGCTTCTGCCAGACCGGCACGAGCGGGACCGCGGCCAGCCACGTGATCATGTCCAGGAAGATCAGCGTGGAGATCAGCGCCGTCAGCCGACGCGGCGACACCGGACGGATGCTGCGCACGGGCCGGCGCTACCCGAGCAGAACGCGATCGAGGGCCATGGCGAAGAAGATGCCCGCGAGGTAGAGCAGCGAGAAGCGGAACGTCTCACGCGCGATCACCAGATCCCCGTCGGCCTGATGCAGACGCACGGTGAACTGGAGGAAGCGGAGCCCGAGCAGCAGGGCGATCACGCCGTAGAGCGGTCCCAGAACCTCACCGGTCACCCCGAGCCACCAGAGCGGCAGCGGCAGCAACGAGAAGACGAGCAGCAGAACCGCGTAGACGATGCTCTGCAGGGTGGTCGCCCGGATGCCGGCGACGTTGGGCAGCATCGGGACGCCGGCGTCGCCGTAGTCGTCGAACTTGACGATCGCGAGCGCCCAGAAGTGGGGCGGCGTCCACAGGAAGATGACGCCGAACATGATCAACGCGGGCCAGCCGATCTCGCCTGTCACCGCGGCCCAGCCGACCAGGGGTGGCATCGCGCCGGCCGCGCCGCCGATCACGATGTTCTGCGGGGTCCGCCGCTTGAGCCACATCGTGTAGACGCCGACGTAGAAGAGGTTTCCGGCGAGGGCGAGCGCCGCCGCCAGCGGGTGCTGCGTCAGGACGGCGAGCACGAGCACGCCGAGGATCGTCAGCACGATGCCGAAGATGATCGCCGGCCGCGGCTCGATCCGGCCGGCGGCGACCGGTCGCTGGCGCGTCCGCTCCATGCGGATGTCCAGGTCGGGCTCGAGCGCGTGGTTGATGGCGCTGGCTCCCCCGGTGGTGAGCCCCATGCCGAGCAACGCGGAGCCGAGCAGCCACAGCGGCGGCAGCCCCTGCTCCGCCCACACCATGGCTCCCACCATCGTGATCAGCAGCAGGACCATCACCCGCGGCTTGGTCAGCTCGAAGTAATCGACGAGCAGCGACGGCGTGCGCAGGGCGACGGGCTCAGCGGCCATCACACACGGCTTCCGGTGGGGGCGCGATCACGCAGGCATCGTATCCGAGGAACCTGAGTCGACGATCAGCCGCCCGCGCGGCGACTCATGACGAGGAGATCGCGCAGCGCGATGCCCATGCAGAGGCCGCCGGCGAAGATGATGCCGTGCTGCAGATAATGGATGGCCGCGTTCGAATCGACGGCATTGTCGATCGGGGGAAGCAGCGCCACGACCTGGCAGAGCAGGCCGATGCCGCCGAGCACGAGTGCGCGCATGGGCGAGAGCAATCCGGGCATTGCTCGCAGGCTACCATTGGCGTATGCCTTCCGACCTGTCCGCACGCGAAGATGCCCTGCAGCACGAGCTCCGCACCGAGCTGACCCGGGTGGATACGGACGTCGCCGAGGCCATCGGGCGCGCGCTCGAGCGTGATGATGGCCTCCTGCTCGGCGGCGCCTGGAGCGGCGACGACGATCAGGGCTGTCTGCTGACCCTCGCCGCCCGTGACCTCGGCCACGGGGACGGGGAGGAGCTGCTGCGTACCTCCGTGGCTGCCGTGCGCATCCCCGCGCTGTTCGACGAGCTCTGGGCACTGACGCTCGCGCGGACGGGCGATGCGCGGACGGCGCGGGCAATCACGCACCGGCTCGTCGTCGAGGCGCTCGCCAGCCGGTCAGATCAGGAGGGCGCGTCGGTCGGCGAGGCCGCCGCTGCCGTCGCACCGTCGGTGACGACGCGCAGTGCCCGCCCGAGGTAGCGATAGGCGTGCCACTGGACGATCACGGCCCACCACACGCCCGTAATCACGTGCAGGTAGTCGATCGCCGTAAAGGCGTTGCCGGAGGGCTCCAGCAGCATCAGTAGCCCCGTCAGGGTGATCGGCACGCCGAGCGCCAACATCGTCAGCGACGCGATTGCATCCTGCGGTCGCCGCGCCTGCACCCGTCGCACGATCCTCCGCCAGCCGAGCTCGATCGACTTCACGGTGACCAGCAACAGCCCGACCACGCTCGTGGCGACGTGGAACCAGATCAGCCAGTCCGGCGAGGCATCGCCCCGGAGCGAAAGCGTGTAGATCCACAGGCCGGTCAGGAACGCCAGAATCAGCGGTCCCAGGGCGATCAGCGCGAGCAGCGCGGTTCGCCGACGGACCGGTCGCTGGCGGCGGGCCTGCTCAATCGCCCGCTCACGATTCCACTCCTCGACCTGCTCGTCCGTGTAGTGGGACGGTGGCTGGGCTGCGGCCCAAAAGGCCAGCCGCGCCAGGAACATGAAGGCGAGGATCGGCGGAACGATGTGGGGGAGGTGCGTGAGGACCCAGACCATGACGGCGGGTCACCTGCCCGGAATCAGCTGCTCGGCAGGCAGTACACGACCGCGAACAGGATCACCCAGACGATGTCCACGAAGTGCCAGTAGACACTGATGCCGAGTAGACCGACGTGGTTATCCGGTGACCAGCGTCCGCGCACCGCTCGGATCATGCCTAGACCGAGCAGAAGCAGTCCGACGAAGACGTGCAGGCCGTGCAGGCCGGTCAGGCTGAAGAAGATGGCGCCGACCGAGGTGTCCTGCGGGGTGAAGCCGATCGTCATGTATTCGTACACCTGCAGGCCCAAGAAGATCGACCCGAGGATGAACGTCACGAACAGCCATGCGAAGACGCGACTGCCCTTGCCCTTCTTGTCGAGGGACAGCAGCGCGAACTCGCAGGTGAACGAGGAGACGACGAGGATCAACGTGTTGATCGACGTCGCTTCGGCAGGGATGTGGAAGTCCCCCGGCCACTCGACACCGCGCGCGAGACGCAGGTTCGCGTAGTACATGAAGAACGCACCGAACAGCGCAAGCTCGGAGACGAGGAAGATGATCAGCCCCATCACGCAGACGTTGAGATTCGTCTTGTAGGGCTGAATCTTCGGGGTGCTCATATCGGCGGCAGCCATGGCGATGCTCCTCTGCGGTCAGCGCTACGCGCCGACCCGCTCCGTCTCGACGGGCTGCTCGTCGGGGAAGACGGCGTGCTTGACGCCCTCCTCGCCGTAGCGGTAGGGACCGCCGACGACGCGCGGCGTAGTGTCGAAGTTGAAGGTCGGCGGTGGCGACGAGACCATCCACTCGAGGGTGAGGCTGCCCCACGGGTTGGCGCCCGCCGGCTTGCCGTGACGCGCCGAGTGAATCATGTTGTAGACGAAGATCAGCGTGCTGGCACCGAGGATGAAGGCCGAGATCGTGATCACCGTGTTGCTCCAGCCGAACTGCGGCGCGTAGTCCGCAACGCGGCGCGGCATGCCCTCAAGCCCCTGGTAGTGCATGGGGAAGAAGGTGCCGTTGAGCGCGATGAACGTGATCCAGAAGTGCAACTTGCCGAGCTTCTCGTCGTACATCCGGCCCGTGACCTTCGGGAACCAGTGGTAGAAGCCGGCGAACACGGTCAGGACCGAGCCGCCGAACAGCACGTAGTGGAAGTGGGCGACGATGAAGTAGGAGTTCGTGATCGAGAGGTCGAACGGCACCGAGGCCAGCATGACGCCGGACAGGCCGCCGATCACGAAGGCGACGATGAAGCCGATCGCGAAGAGATTGGCCGTGGTCAGACGGACGACGCCGCCCCACATGGTGCCGACCCACGAGAAGATCTTGATGCCGGTCGGAACCGCGATCAGCAGGGTCGCGAACATGATCGGCACGCGCAGCCACGACTGCATGCCCGAGGCGAACATGTGGTGCGCCCAGACCGAGAAGCCGAGGACGGCAATGCCCGCAGACGAGAACGCCACCGCGCGGTAGCCGAAGACCGGCTTACGCGCGTGCGTGGCGATCACCTCGCTGATGATGCCGAAGCCAGGCAGGACCATGATGTAGACGGCTGGGTGCGAGTAGAACCAGAAGATGTGCTGGTAGGCGAGCGCCGTGCCTCCGCCCTCAGTGGTGAAGAAGTGCGTGCCCATCTCGCGGTCGAACATCGCCATGAACATCGCGCCGGCGACGAACGGGGTGGCGGCCACGACGAGCGCGGAGGTGGCGAGGTTGGCCCAGCAGAGCAGCGGCATGCGGAACAGCGTCATGCCGGGGGCGCGCATCGCCACGATCGTGACGAGGAAGTTGACCGCCGTGGCGATCGACGAGCTGCCCGCGATGATCACGCCGATCTGGAACAGCGTCTGGCCGAAGGGGCTCTGATCCTGCAGGGTGGGGTAGGCGGTCCAGCCGGTGTCGTACGAGCCGTACATCCAGGCCGACAGCAGGATGATGCCCGCGAGCGGCAGCAGCCAGAACGAGACCGCGTTGAGGCGCGGGAAGGCCATGTCCTTCGCGCCGATCATCAACGGAATCACGTAGTTGCCGATGCCCGCGAAGACCGGGACCATGAAGGTGAAGATCATGATCGTGCCGTGCGAGGAGATCAGCTCGTTGTACTGGCCGTTGGTGATCGACTGCATGCCGGGCTTGGCGAGCTCGGCGCGGAAGACCTCGGCGAACAGGCCACCAACCAGGTACATGATGAACGTGAAGACGATGTACTGGATACCGATCACCTTGTGATCGGTGTTGAACTTGAAGTAGTCCTGCCACGACTTGGCTCCGTGCTGCGAGTGGTCTTCCTCGTCGAGCTCGCCGCCCGTGATCCAGGTCCACCAGTAGTCCATGCCGCCGATGCCGACGATGAAGCCGATCGAGCCGAAGATGTAGGCGACGGTCAGGAAGGTGTTCTCCTGCATGACCGGATCCATGCCGAAGATCGAACGGGCCGCGAAGGTCACCATGACGGCGATCGCTGCGAACAGCGGCGTGGTCCAGAGGCAGCGCGCAAGCGTGGGGCGCAGAACGGCGGTCATCGGGCAAACCCTCCCCGGGTCGTGGCGATCAGATGCTGAAGGGGGTTCACGCGGCGGCCGCCTTGGCCTTGGTCTCGGCGACCCAGGCGTCGAAATCGGCCTGAGAGACGACGCGGACCTTGGTCACGAGCCCACCGTCCACGGCGCTGTTCATCTGCGTGTGACCGGTGCCGCAGAGGAAGGCGCAGACGATGTCGTACTCGCCAATCTTGTTCGGCGTGATCGACGTGTAGTTGGTCTGCGCGGGCGTCGCGCCCATCTGCATGCGCCAGGCGGGCACCCAGAAGGAATGCATGACGTCCAGCGTGGTGATATCGAAGGCGATCGGCACATTGACCGGTACCACGAGGTCGGGGCTGTCCTTGATCGCAATGTCCTCGTTCAGGTACGTGTACTTCCAGCCGTATTGGAAGGCGGTGATGTGCACGCGCTGGCCGCTCTTCTCGGCGGCGCCGGTGACGTTGCCGTTATTGAGGATGTTCCAGCTGAAGAACGCCACCAAGGCGACGAGGATGAACGGGATCACCGTCCAGACGACCTCGAGCCAGGTGATGCCGTGCAGGTTGCTGCCGTCGCGGTCGTCGTTCGGACGCGCCCGGAAGCGGACAACGGCAACGAGCAGGACCAAGACGACGATCCCGAAGATGATCCCGGAGAAGAGGAGAAACGCGTCGTACAGGTAGTCGATGTCCGTGGCCTGCACCGAGGCCTGCTCGGGGAGCGTGGTCAGGACGATCAGCAGCACGCCGAGCACAGCGCCGGCGACGGTGCCGATAATCGAAAGCGTCAGGACCGAAAGGGACTTCACCGGGTGAGCGCCTTTCGCACGGGCAGGGGGGAGGTGCCGGACATCACAGGCATCGTATCCCCATCTCCGGACGCGCCGCAACATCGTATGCATCGCAACGAGCGGCGCCGGCCCGCGCGTTGGCGAACGCGGTATGCTCCGGTCACGCCGGAACCACGGCCGATTCCTTGCGGAGGAGCACAGTCCCCGATGAGCGCTGACAACAACACCGTCGACAATCCGATGACCCAGATCGA
>CAJCBN010000461.1 GCA_903960645.1 uncultured Actinomycetes bacterium
CCGCCAGGCGCCGACAGCCGCGCGCAGGCTTGCCGTCCGTGCTGCGCTGGCACCCCAGCGCCTGTTTCTGCCCGACGCCAACGCGCCCTGGCTGGCCGACGTCGTGCCGGCCGCGCTCAAGTTGCTGAAGACCGGTCGCTTCGATGCCTTCATCACCACGACGCCGCCGCACACCGTCGCCGTCGCCGGTCGACTGATCCGGGCGCGTACCGACGTGCCGTGGATCGCGGACTGGCGCGATCCGTGGCTCACCCACGCCGACCTCGATCTCACCCGTGCCGACGTCCGCGCCAAGCAGGCTGCGATCGCGCGGCTGGCCCGCTGGTGCGTGGGCGGTATGGACGCTGCGAGCGTTGTCGACCACGCCGAGGACGAGGTGCGCAGCCTGCGCCCCGACCTGCCGCTCGCGGTCATTCCGAACGGCATCGACCTTGAGGAGCTGGCGACGGTCGAGCGCCGGCCCGATCCCGACCACTGCACCTTCGCCTTCACCGGCTGGTTCTTCGGCGACCGCTCGCCGCGCCACCTGCTCGAGGCCGTTGCCGCGCTCGTGCGGGATCGGCCCGAGCTGCGTGACGTGGTTCGCCTGCGCTTCATGGGCGGCTTCCCCGACGCCGATCGCCGTCGCGTCGCCGAGCTGGGCCTCGACGACCTCGTCGCGATCGAGCCGCCCGCGCCGCATGCAGCGGCGCTGCAGGCACAGGCCGACGCCGACGTCGCGCTGATCTTCATGCAGGACGGCGGCGGGCACGGCGAGAAGTTCCTGCCCGGCAAAGTCTGGGAGCTGCTCGCCTGCGGGCGTCCGGTGCTTGCGATGCTGCCGCCCGACGGTGCCGCGGCACGCGAGCTGCGGGCTGTCAACGCTGCGATCGTGGCGCCCGATGATGTCGCCGGGGCACGGGCCGCGGTTGAGCACTATGTCGAGGAGTGGAGTGCCGGGCAGTTGCCGAGCCCGGTGCTTGCCGATCATGTGCGCACGCGTATCTCGCGGCAGACGCAGGCCGAGTCTCTTGCGGGTCTGATCCGCGCGACGGTCGAGCATCGCGCGCCAGCGCGTCCTTAGTGCGGCACCGCCGGATGCGAATGATCAGCCCGATGACGACGCCGTAGCGTGATGAGGCACAGCGCCGCTCCCAGGAGCGCGAATGCCGCCACGACCAGCATGGCGAGATGCATGCCATCGAGCCAGGCGGCGGCACCCAGGTCGGCCGCCTGCACGCCCACCGTGTCCGCGACGCGGCTGATCTCTCCGCCGACCACGTCTTGGATCGCCCGTGGCGATGCGGCCGCTGGCGATGGTGGGGCATAGGCGGCTTTGGTCTGGGCAGCCGCGATCGCGCCGAACATCGCGACGCCAAACACCGCGCCAATCTGGCGGAAGGCCTGCATCGCGGCCGCACCGACCCCCGCACGCTCGCGCGGCACCGAAGCCATCATCACTGCCCCCGCGGCAGGGATGGCGAGCATGATGCCGACGGCCAGGATTACCTCACCGACGATCAGGCGGGTGAGCGAGCCGCCCACAGGCAGGGCGGCGAAGACGACGGCGCCGACGGACATCAGGACCATCCCGGTCGCCATCGATGGCAGGGCGCCGAACCGCTTGGTGATCGGACCGGCGAACACCGCGACCACGGTGAGCGTCGCTGCGAGCGGGATGAACAGCAGGCCCGCGGTTTGCGGTGGCTTGCCAAGGATCCCCTGCAGGTACAGCGTGAGGAACACCATGATCGCGGGGTAGGCGTAAACGATCATCCCGATCACCGCACCGAGGGCAAACCCGGGTTCGCGGAAGAACGAGAGCGGCAGCATCGGCTCGGGTGCGCGTCGCTCCCAGAGCACGAAACTCCCCAGGCAGATGACGCCGAGGGCAGTGATCGCGCCTTCGGTGGCGGAGAGCCCAGTTGTTGAGCCAATCAGTCCCCAGGAGATGAGCAGGATGCCCAGGGTCGAGAGGATCGCTCCGCCGATGTCGAGGCGGCGGGGCGCTGGGTCGCGCGTTTCTGGAACGAGCGCGTACACGAGCGGCAAGAGCAGCAGCCCAAGCGGAACGTTGACCCAGAAGATGCTCGACCAGCCGAAGTGCTGCACGAGGACGCCGCCGGCGATCGGCCCGATCACGATGCCGATGCTCGAGAACCCCGACCAGTATCCGTACGCCGTCGGCAGGTGCTCGTTGCGGAAGGTCGCGCCGATGATGCCCATCGAGAGCGGCACGAGGACGCCCGCTGCGAGTCCCTGCACCGTGCGGCAGGCGATCAGCACCTCGTCTGACGGCGCGAGGGCGCACGCGGCAGAGGCGAGGGTGAAGACGGCGATGCCGATCACGAAGACCCGCCGCCTGCCGAGGCGATCGCCCAACACCCCCGCGAGTGGGATCGCGGCGGCGAGCGCCAAGAGGTACGAATCGACAGTCCAGAGGAGCGTCGCCGGGGTCGTGCGCAGATCCTGCTGGATCGTCGGCAGCGCGACGTTCACGATCGTCGAGTCGAGCTTGTACAGCGCCACGGCCGCGCACAGTGGGAGTAGGGACCACCACGGGCTGCGCGTTGGTTCGGACTGCACCGGGTGATCCTACTTCTGAGAGCTCGGTCAGCTGCGACGTAGGCGGCGCTTGACCGGGCCGACCACGAGGCCCGCCACCTGCACCGCACCCGGCTTGGGGTCGCGGATGCTGAAGACGGGCTCCTCGATCAGGCCCGCCAGCGGCCGGATGATGCTGCCGATGCTCTCGCGCCCACCGAAGCCGGCCTTCAGGTGCGGCACGGCGGCGACCCAGCGCTTGCCGTCGTGGCGCGTGCTGGAGGTGACCCTGCCGACGGGCTCGCCGCAGGCCGACCGGTAGCAGAGGCCGACGAGGTCGACCCCGCAGCGGCGCGCCAAGGAGTGCCACTGCCACGAGCGCAGGTTGATCTCGATCAGGCGGAACGAGCCGTCGCGGGGATCGCGCTTGAACTCGATCTGGGTGATGCCGTCGAAGCCGCTCGTGCGCAGCAGTGCGTCGGCGTAGGCGACCGCAGCGTCGTCCCAGCGCGCCTCACCGACACGGCATGTGCCGAAGATCGGCGGGCGTTGCACGAGTTTGCGGCCGCAGAAGGTGCCGACGGCCTGGCCACCGTTGGTGCTGAACGACCCGACGGTCCACAGCGCGTCGTCACCGCCGGGAATGACCTCCTGGAAGATCGCCCGATCACCGGTCGCGGCAATGCGCTCGTAGCCGTCGACGAGCTCGGCCGGTGTGTTGGCGAGGATCACCTGGACCTTCTCGGCGTGCTTGAAGTCGATGCCGATGCTCGGCTTGGCGATCGCCGGGTACGGGATCTGCGCGGCGGCGGCCTCGGCCTCCTCGCGCGTGGTCGGCATGAACGAGCGCGGCACGGGCACGCCGGCACGCTCGGCCAACTCGATCTGCGGGATCTTCGCCATCAGCGGCTCGATGATGTCCCAGCCCGAGCCGGGCAGCACGAGCGGCTTGATGCGGTCGGCGTGCTTGGAGACGGCAACGAGGTGCGCGTCGTGGGTGGGGAAGAGGAAGCCGGTGCGGCCCGTCAGCGCTGCGAGCTCAGCGAGGACGTCGATGAAGCCCTCCTCGTCGACGGCGGGGTCGGGCGCCAGCACCGGGGCGACGCCGCGCGAGCGGAAGCCGAGCGCGCCCTTGCGATGGTCGACGACGATGACGGGCGCGCCGGCGTCGCGCAGCGCGCGCGCCGAGGCGAGGCCGTTGGTGAAGCCGACGTCGAGGACGATGCC
>CAJCBN010000462.1 GCA_903960645.1 uncultured Actinomycetes bacterium
CGGTGCTGCGAGCCGCCGCCGTGGCGGGACCATCGCACTTGCAGGGGCCGCCCGTCGTTACTACTTGCGGATCACGAAATCGACGGCGAAGGCGATTGCGAGCGATGTGCTGGAGACGATGAAGAGGATCGGATAGCCGATACCACCATCGCCGAACTGGTACAGGAGGAATGCGGTGCCGAAGGCCGCAATCGCCTGAGCCACGGCGACCGTCGCGGTCGCGACGCCCCAGAGTGCTCGATGCCGGATCGGATCACCATCGGTGATCTGCTGGCTACGCAGCAAGGAGATGGCGAGGAGTGCTGGCACGCCGAGCCCACCGAGGAAGCTCGCTGCGATCAGGAACGGCGTCGATGTGCCGACGACGAGGAACACGACGGAGACACACTGCAGACCGATCGCGATGCGCGCGGTCCTGCGTAGCCCGATGCGTCCCGCCGTGAACGTGTAGAGCAGCGGTCCGATGATCGCACCGAGGCCGTAGAGCAGGAAGAACTGTCTGCCGATATCGACGCCGCGGTCCAGATCGCGCGCGATGTAGTCGACGAGGAAGATCATCTGCGGGGCCAGGCCGACGGAGACGAACGCGTACTGCATGCAGTACAGGCGTGCGTGCTCGGACTGGCGGCGCACAACGGGCGGGCGCGGCGGCGCCGGCGGCCACATCCGCCACGTCAGTACGGTCACGATTAGCGAGAGAATGCCGAGAGCGATCCACGCCCGGATCAGGCTGGTACTGACGAGCAGCGGCATGATGGCGCCGGCGATCAGGATGCCGCCGGTCAGTCCGTACAGGACCATCTGGCCGATCAGGCTGCGGCGCGGACCGGGCACGTACGCCAGCACCGTCGGTCCGGCGAGCGTCATGATGATGCCGCCGCAAACACCAGAGGCCAGGCGCCAGAGAAAGAACCAGATGAAGGGCATGGATTGCTCTGCGCAAACGAAGAACGAGACTGCGACGACGAGCATCGAGATACGGATCACCAGCGTCGCGTCCACTCGGCGGGCGATCCGCGACCCGCTCAGCGTGCCGATGAGGTAGCCACCGAGGTTCGCCGCTGCAAGCAGCGCGGCGCCGCTGCCGCTGAACCAGCCATCGACGACGAGCGCCGGCTGCATGGGCGCGAAGGCGAAGCGCGCGAGACCGACGCCGACCAGCAGGGCGCCGAACGCTGCGACGGTCGCGATGGCGAGACGGATCGGCGGCCCGCCCTGCGCACTCACAGATCGCCTATTCGGCTGCTCGGGTCCCGATGCCACCGGAGCAGGGTACAGGTACCATCGATTCGCGGCAGGATCAGTGGCGTCGTTGGTACCTGCAGCTACACGAGGACTGGATCTCCATGCACCTGACCGATGAGCAGCGCAGCGAAGCCGCCGCCGCGCTCCGTGACGCCGAGGAACAGCGCACTCCCATCGGCCCGCTGTCTGCAAGCTATCCCGGTATCGATCTCGACGATGCCTACCGCATTCAGAGCGACAACATTGAGCGCCGGCTGGCCGACGGTGCTCGTCTGGTCGGCCGTAAAGTCGGCCTGACGAGCGCGTCGATGCAGGAGATGATGGGCATCGACGACCACGACTACGGCGTGATCTTGGACACCATGGTGGGCAGCGATGGCGGCACGCTCGAGGCTGGACGCTTTTGCGCGCCCCGGGTCGAAGTCGAGATCGCGTTTCTGCTGGCAAAGCCACTGGTGGGGCCAGGCGTGACGGTCGAGGATGTCCTCGCCGCTACGACGGCTGTCGCACCATCGATCGAGATCATCGACAGCCGGATTGCCGATTGGCGCATCACGTTCGAAGACACCGTCGCCGACAACGCCAGCTCGGGTGCGATGGTGGTTGGGTCGTGGTTGCCCGTCGGCGACCTCGACCTTGCGGCCGTAGGCGTGGAACTGGTGCTGGATGGTGACGTCGTTGGCGTCGGCACCGGTGCCAGCGTCTTGGGACATCCTGCGAAGTCGGTGGCCTGGCTGGCCAACACCCTCGCGCCGCTCGGTTCGTCGTTGGAGGCCGGTCAGGTCGTGTTGCCCGGCTCGTGCACGCGGGCGTTTGACGTGCTGCCCGGATCGCACGTCGAGGGAAGGTTCGCCGGGCTCGGCTCGGTCTCGGTGTCGTTCACCTGAGTGTGCTGGCGTGGGGCTAGGGGGCTATCCCCCCCCAACAACACGGGTGCAGTCAGACGCCCGTACGATGCCTCTCATGCGTAACGTCGACGCACACGCTGTTTGGCCGTTCGCGTGCTGAGCGTCGCCATCATCGGCACCGGCAACGTCGGGTGCGACCTGTTGTTGAAGGTGATTGCATCGCCGGGGCTTCGCTGTGAACTCTTTGCCGGGCGGCGGTCCGGATCACCGGGTATCGCACTCGCGGAGCAGCACGGCATCCCAACGAGCACGGATGGCATCGACGCGATCGTGGCAGCCGCTGGCTCGTTCGATCTCGTCTTTGATGCCACCTCGGCTGCCGATGCGCGACGCCACTGGGCCATCCTCGAGCCGCTCGGGCTGTCGATGGTCGACCTCACGCCGGCGAACCTCGGCCAGCTCTGCGTGCCCGCCTTGAACCTCGAGGCCTGCATCGGCGAGCGCTACGTCGGCATGGTGACGTGCGGCGGGCAGGCCGCTGTACCGATGGCGACGTGCTTTGGTCAGGCGACGGTCGGGCTTGAGTACCTCGAGATCGTCTCGGCGAGTGCCGCGCTCAGCGTTGGCCCCGCCACCCGGGCCAACATGGATGAGTACGTGGTGACGACCGAGCGCGCCACGCACGAGTTCTGCGACGTGCAGACGAACAAGACGATGCTGGTGATCAATCCGGCCGAGCCGGGCACGGTCATGCGCAACACGATTGCCGTTGCCGCCACGGAGGCCGTCGACATGGAGGCCCTGCAGAGCTTGACCGCTGCCATGGAGAAGCGCATTCGCGCGTACGTGCCTGGGTACCGCATCGTTATGCCACCCGTAGTCGCGGGTGATCGGATCCTGATGACGATCGAGGTCGAGGGACGCGGCGACTGGCTGCCCGCCTACGCCGGCAATCTCGACATCATCACGTGCGCCGCGGTAACGCTGGCCGAGGCGAAGGCCGGAGCGATCGCATGAGCGATGCACTGCGCACGGTCACGATCTGCGACTCGACGCTGCGCGACGGCAACCATGCCGTCTCCCAGCAGCTGAGCGCCGATGACATCCGGTCCTACGCGCAGGCTGCCGATCGAGCCGGTGTCGATGTCGTCGAGGTTGGGCACGGCAACGGCCTCGGGGCGTCGTCGATTCAGGTTGGCCGTGCCGCGTTGACCGACGCTGAGATGCTGACGACGGCCCGTGCCGAGCTCCACGAGTCGCGCCTCGGCGTCTTGTCGATCCCAGGGTTCTCGACCGTCGAGCGCGACCTCAAGCCCGCGCTCGAGTGTGGAGTAGACGAGGTCCGGGTCGGTACCCACTGCACCGAGGCAGACGTCACGCGGCAGCAACTCATGCTGCTGCGCGAGTGGGGCGCCGTCGCGAAGGGCGTCTTGATGATGAGCCACATGGCCTCGGCCGAAAAGCTGCTCGAGCAGGCGCGCATCATGGAAGGTAGTGGTGCGCAGGCGGTGATCCTGATGGATTCTGCCGGCACCTACACCGTGGAAGATGTGCGCCGGAAGGTCGGCGCGCTCGTCGAGGGGCTCGACATCGAGGTCGGCTTTCACGCCCACAACAACCTCGGCCTCGCCGTCGCCAACCCGCTGGCCGCCGTCGAGTGCGGCGCCACGATCGTCGACGCCACAGCGCGCGGCTTTGGTGCCGGTGCCGGCAATACGCCGCTCGAACTCATCGCTGCGAACCTCCATGCTGGCGGCGTCTCGTCGAGGCTCCGCCTACTTGAAGCGCTCGACGCCGCTGATCTCGCGGAGGCTACCTTCGTGAAGCACGTGCCCGCGAACGACAGCGTGACGATCGCGAGTGGCATCGCGGGCGTGTTCTCTGGCTTCGCTCCGCACGTGCGCGCAGCAGCCGAGCGCGTGAACGTCGATCCGCGCGAGATCCTCTTCGAGCTTGGCCGCCGCGGTGTGGTGGCAGGGCAAGAGGACACCGTGATCGAAGTGGCGCTCCTGCTCGCCGAAGCGAACGGCTCCGACGCGCCTGCTTCGTAGAGCGGC
>CAJCBN010000463.1 GCA_903960645.1 uncultured Actinomycetes bacterium
GCACTGCACCGTCAAGACGCGCCTGCCAACGCAGGCCGCAGTCCTGCGCTCTGCCCGCTGGATGCGCATCTACCTGGTGGTGCGCGCCGCCGACGGCCTCGTCAAGGTCGACGCCTCCGACAAGACGAAGATCACGACCGCGCTTGGCGACATCACCGCTGAAATGTCCGTCGAGACGGTGATGGGTCCGCTGTCCGCTTCGACGAGGACCCCTGCCATCGCCAGCGAGGGCTATCAGCCTCCCCGCCTGACCACGACGCTGCAGCCGCTCGAGAACCTCGGTCACAAGCGGTCGTTCCGGCTGGTCTTCCACAACATCGGCGGCCTGCCCGCGGTGCCGGTCGGCAAGCACCCCGCACTGTGGTTCGACGAGGTCCTGCCCCACATGGACCCGGATATCCCGTTCACGGTCACCGGGGCCGGCTGGTCCTGCGACCAGACGACCGAGAACACCGCCAATCCAACCCGCTGCAAGACGCGTCAGCGACTCGAGCTCGGCGCCATGAGCGAGCCCGTGATCGTGACCTGGTACCCGCTCTCCGGAGACTCCGCCAAGGAGCGGGAGATCTACTACGAGTGGCAGTTGGATACGAAGGCCTCGTGGACGACAACGGAGACGATCCGTCGTACGACGAAGCGTTACGGCGGGCAGCGCTGCCAGAAGTTTCCGTTCCGCTGGCGCTTGCGCCACCTCACGCCGGCTCGTCTCGACGTGCACATCCTCGCCGGCAAGGGACTTGACGTCCGTCAGGGCGGCTCGCAGGCCATCACGCTGCGCGTTGGCAACATCGGACAAACCCCCGCCAAGAATGTCGGCCTGAGGATTGCGCTGCCGGCGCACACCACGCTGACCACGCAGGATCCGGCCTGGACGTGCACCGCCGGCGCGAATGGCGCTGCCTGCGCCGCCAGCGGCCTGACGATCCAACCCGGGAAACGCGCGGTGCTCAAGGTCACCGTCAGCGCAGCCACCGATGCTCGCGTGGGTAACGGCCGTCTGCGGGTGACGCCGAGCGCCACTGCCGCCCGAGCCTCCGCTGCCCGCTCGATACCCATCACGATCAAGGACATCGGCGATCCAGAGGCCACGCCCACCCTCCAGTTTGCGCGCGCGAATGGTGGCTGGCGCACCTGGAGCAACGGGTCGGTGACGCAGGTCATGGTCGGCGACGCCCTCACCTACCGCGTGCAGATCGCAAACCGCGGCGGCAACGTCGTCCCGCAGGGCGACAAGGTTCGCATCTCCCAGGCCATCGGCAGCGGCGTGACGCTCGTCAACGCCGAGGCGAGCAACGGCGGCACCTGCGCGTTGAAGCCATTGGTCTGCACCATCACCACCGCCGCCAGTGTCGCTCCCGGCCAGCAGATCGGCACCGTCACGATCACGGTCATCCCGCGCAAGGTCACCAAGCTCGCTGCGCTCGGGCTGATCACGACGACGGTCGAGAATGAGCCGGGCGACGAGACCGTGCCGGTGCCGGTGAAGGTGATCCCAACGGACCGCACGCTGCGCGTGTCCTCGCACATCAAGCGCATTCCCGACGTCGGCGGCTTGGGCGACATCGAACTCCGCGTCGTCAACCTCCAGCCGAGGGGCACCTCCGTCGAGAACATCAAGGTCGACATGCCGCTGCCCGCCGGCATCGTCATCGAGCGCATCGACGGCAACCTCTGGACCTGCACGGTGGCGTCCGGTCGTGCCACCTGCGCCTTCGGTGCGGCCCTCCCCGGACGCACGAAGTCGCCGGTCGCGCACATCACGATCAAAGCCGTCGGCGCAGCCCGCGAGACGCCGAAGCCGAAGCCCCTGCTGTGGCGCGCCACGGGTACGACGGTCGGCAGCGGAACCTACGAGTACGGCATCTCCCACCTCCGCCTGCCGATTCGGAAGGCAATCAAGATCGCCGCTGAGGCCTCGCCGCAATCGCTTGCCCCGTCCAAGCGCCCGAAGCACCTGCGCTCCGTCGTCCTGACCGGCTCGAACAGCGTTGGCAACGGCGTCTCCCTCGACTATCAGTGGAAGCAGCGCTGCACCAGCGCGAGTGACGAGCTCGCCGACTGCGCCCGTCACGGTGTGGCACCCGCCGTCCGTATCACCAGCCCGACCGCCGCGGTCGCACGGGCGCTGGTGCCTGCGGTGACGAAGCGGACCACGTTCGTCTTCGAGTTGACGATCAGTGACGGCAGCTCGACACAGACGAAGGTCGTCACCGTCTCCGCCGCCGCCAAGGCACCGTTCACGCAGGGCAGCGAGAAGCAACAGTCGGGTGCCACGGCAGCCACCGCGGCGAAGCGTGCCGCCCAGCAGGCCGCGCAACAGGCGGCCGAGCAGAAGCGCGCCCAGAGTGCGAAGCAGGAAGCGAGCGCCGCGCTCAAGCAGCAGGCGAAGCAGGCCGCCAACGCCAAGACGCAGGCCAAGGGCCTGCTCAAGGTGAACGCAGGAGGCGGCCTGGTCACGGCCTACGCCGACACCGAGGTGGAGCTGCGGGCGACCGTCACGGGTGGCGATGGCAGACACACCATCAAGTGGCAGCAGACGAGTGGTGCGAGCGTCACGCTCCAGGGCGACACGTCGGCAACCGCCAAGCTGCGAGCACCGAGCACCCCCGGGTATCTCGCGTTCACCGTCACGGCCACCGACGCTGATGGACATACTGCGCGCAGTGCCGTGACCGTTCAGGTCGAGCCCAAGGGCAGCGCCCCCATCGCCCTCAACGTCAAGATCGCCGGCGCGCCCGAATTGATTGCCCCTGCCGGCAAGCCCATTGCGCTGGTCGCCCACACCACAGGCGGGGTTGGCAAGGTGACGTACCGGTGGTCGCAGACCCAAGGCGCGGCAACACCGCTCGCGAACGCCACGTCCGCGGTCGCCCGCGTCACCGTCCCGCGCGCCGCGAGCGCCGTACAGGTGCAGGTGACTGCGCGCGACGCCAAGGGTACCGTGGCAACGGCCACCGTCAGCGTCGCACCGCCCGGCGCGCCACCGGTCATCAGCTTCGTGGATGGAGCGACGACGGCGGCGGCGCTCGGAGCCAAGGCGACGATCGCGACGACGGTCACGGGTGGCACGGGTGACCTGAAGTACCAGTGGACGCAGCTCGGCGGCACGGCGACGGTGCTCGAGAACGCGGAGAAGGCGACGCTGACGACAACGCTCCCGCGACGGCAATCAATCAACACGTATCAGCTGACCGTCACCGACAAAACGGGCCAGATCAGCACGGCCGTCGCCACGATCTCGGTCGGCGCGCCACCGAATGGCGTGGCCTACTGCAGCATCCTCAAGAAATCTGCCGGCTCAGCGCCGGTCAACGTGCCCCTTGGCCCCAACACCTCCGTCACCTTCAGGGAGCTCTCGAGCGCATCGACCAGCTGCGGCAGCGCCGCCGGGAGTCGCCAGTCGGACAGCACGGCAGCGTTCTCGAACACCTCGTTCACGTTCGGCGGGATCACGGTCACCAACGCGAGTGGCTCGGTCTCTCCGAGCTTCATCTCGATCACGTCCGGCACCGTCACGACCCCGTCGTCGTGGCGCCTGCCTGCTACCTCAATCGGCACCGAACCCTTGACGGTTGCCTTCTCGGGCGCCAAGGGCAGCACAGGCCTGCTGACCGGCAGCCTCAACGTGGCGGGCTTCCCCTTCCTGACGCTGCCGAGTGGCTGGAGCGGCACCTCGTCCCTGTCGTTTGCACCCAACACCGGCAACACCGCCAGCGTCGTCACGGTTGGCGCCACGGCGACCAATGGCACGGGAACGGTCACCGTCGGCGGCACCGCAACGACGGCTGGCGTCTTCACAGCGACGGTCACGGCCGATGACCTGCTCAACGTCGGCGACGCGACCGTCGACCTCGCCGGGTCGGTCTCCAACGCGACCGGAACGGTGACCTCGACGATCACCGGCTCGCTTGCCAGCCCCGCCACCTTGGTCTCTGGCGTGCAGCTCTCGGCGTTGACCGCCACGTGGCAGACGCGCTCGAGCGGCCCGATCGCCACGGGCACCGCGACCATCGGCTTGACTGCGGGCTCCGACACGAGCGCCCTCACCGCAGCGTTCTCCTACACCGACGCCGCCAACTGGTCGGCAACGCTCAAGGGCAGCGGCACCGGCGTCTGGACGCCGGTCAGCGGACTCAACCTGAGCCCGGCTGACTTCGCCGGCTCGATCACGCAGACGAAGGGCGTCTGGGCCTGGAACATCACCGCCACCGACACGGACTGGCAGGCCAGCTCGGTGCTGGACTTCACGAAGACCACGATCGACCTGTCCAACTCCTGCACCTCGAAGACGCTGAAGTGCCCGTCGAGCTCCATGTTCATGCAGATCAGCACGACCGCCACGCTCGGCACGTCGAGCGCGAACCAGATGACCGCCAGCGTCCAAGCCGTGTTTGGACTCGGTGCCGAGCCCGGCTTCTCGGCGGCGGGCACGTTCAGCGGCAGCTTCACGGCTGCCCCGAGTCTCGTCCTGAAGATCAGCGGCGCAACCTTTACGGTCGACGATCCCACCGGCACTGACCTCACGCCGAGCCTGACCATCCCCACCGCCACGCTCCAGACGCCCGACGCGTGGCGCCTGCCCGTGATCAGCGTCGGCAGCACGCCGATCGCCCTCACGTTCACCGGTCCGAACAACGCCACCCCCCAGATCGTCGGCTCGCTGACGGCCCCTGGCTTCCCCTTCCTGACGCTGCCAAGCGGCTGGAGCGGCACGACGAGCCTCGCCTTTGCGAGTGGTCCCAGCAATGCGTACGCGACGTTCAACGCGACGGCCAATGACGGCTCGAGCGGCACCGTCGACCTGTCAGCGACCATCAACGGCGACAGCACGTTCACCGCCTCCGTCACCGCCGATAATCTCGTAACCATCGGCGGCTCATCGCTCGACCTCGCCGGAACGGCGACCGATACGACCGGCACGACGGTCGCGTCGGTGAGCGGCTCGATCGCCTCGCCGATCAATCTCGCACCCGGCGTGAACCTGACCACGCTGACCGCCAACTGGACCAACGCCACAGACGGACCGGTGATCGGTGGCGTCGCCACCGTCGCCATCTCCAGCGGGTCGGAAACCCCCACTGCCCTGACGGCGAAGCTCGCCTACACGAGCACCACGGACTGGAACGTCACCCTTACCGCCAGCGGTGGTCCGACGTGGGAGCCGATCAGTGGGTTGCAGATCCAGCCCTCCGACTTCTCGGGCAGCATCGGCAAGTCCAAGGGCGCCTGGGAGTGGAACATCGAGGCCGATATCCCGACGTGGAACGTGACGTCGATTCTGACGCTGACCGACATCAAGCTCGACCTCTCCAACTCCTGCACCCAGACCACGCTGATCTGCCCGGCCGCGGACATGTTCATGCTCCTCTCGACCAACGTCGCCCTTGATGCTCCGCTTGGCGTCGAGGTCAACGCCGCTGCGACGGCGGTCTTCGGTATCGGCGGCAAGCCGGGCTTCTCGCTCTACGCGGGCCTCACGCAGGACCTCGACATCGCGCCGGGCGTATCGCTCGGTTCGCCGTCATTCGCGGTCAACTACGACCTCCCCGAGGGAACCGTGCTGCCCACAACGGGCATGCCCAGCTTCAGTAGCGCCAGCGAGAGCGGCTGGAACGTCAACGTCCTCGGCAACCTCTCCGTCCCGGGCCTCGGCAACTTCGGTGACATTGCCGCGAGCTTCTCGTCGCTTGGCATCAGCCTCGGCGGCTGGGACCCGAACGGCGTCAGCCTCGGTGGGTCGAGCAACGGCACCCAGTCCGGCACCGCCTTCGGCTGGTCGTCCTTTGCCGCCACGATGACCGCCACCCTGCCGAACTTCGGGATTCAGACCCTCACCATGCAGCCGGGCGAGTTCTCGATCCAGGGTGGCTACACCCCACCCGACTGGTGGGGTCAGATGACCTCCGCGTCGCTCGGCATGATGCTCGGCACGATCCAGTTCGATCCGGAGACCGGCTTCTTCAACGCCAAGATCAGCTTCGGTGGCGGCCACTCGATACCGGCCGGCGGCTCGCAGCTCGCGGTCAGCCAGCTCTTCTTCGACATCCAGTTCAACACCACCGGACTCACCGTCTCGGCCGGTGGCACGACCGATCTCAGCATCACGGCGCTGGGCGGCTCCTCACAGACCGCCCCCACGTTGACGTTCGAGATCTCGTTCGACATCGGTACCAACGCCCTCAGCGGCACGCTCGAGTTCCAGGACGCCACCGGCTGGAACAACGCCTTCGGCGTCGACGGGCTCGTCATCGAGGATCTCGCGATCTCGCTCGGCATCACGCTTGACCCGCCGATCCCGCTGCCCTCGCTTGGGTTGTACGCGGCGGGCGACCTGCCGCCGTCGCTCATGCAGGCGTTCGGCGTCGACAACGGCGTGCCGATCTCGATGACCGCCGACCTGTCCGAGGCCACGCCGTGCCTCGCGATCTCGGTGGGCTCGTCCAAGGGCAACACGCCGATCATGGACATCGGTGATGGCGCGCTGACCGCCACCTACTTCGAATTCTCCGTCGCCCCCGATGGCTGCACCGTCGGCACGTCGACGATCCCCGCAGGCATGTCGATGGCGTTCGACGGCGCGGTCTTCGGCACCACGGTCGACATCGCCGCCTCCCTCAGCCTTGAGCCCACCATCTTCAACGCCTCGTTCAAGATGGCCTCCTTCTCGATCCCCGGCACGGGTGGCGCGATCTCGTTCCAAGACACCACCATCGCGGTCGAGCTAAACGCGCTGACCAATACGGACTCGGTCACCTTCTCAGGCGGCTTCTCGATGTTCGGCACCACGATCGACGTCAGTGGCAGCCTCACCAAGACCCCCGACTCCGTCGACGCGAGTCTGCAGGTCTCGCAACCCCAGCCCCTCACCGTCGCGGGCTTCTCGCTGTCGAACCTGATGATCTCCGTCAACGTCGAGTACGGCCCCGGAGTCGAGAACGTCTCCGTTGCCGCCGCTGGCGACATGAACATCATGGGCACCATCCTCGACGTCTCGATGGCCGCGACGATCGACAACGGCATCGTGGAGTACGTTGACGTCTCCGCCACGCTGCAGAATCTGACGCTGGGGCCGGCGACGATGAACGGCTCCTTCAACGGCTCGTACACCGCAGCCACGGACGCCTTCGACGTCGCAGCCGCCGTCACGCTGACCGTCAGCGGATTCTCGATGCAGGCGACGCTCGACATCTCCCCGCAGTGCGTCGCGTTCACCGGCGCGCTCAACGTCCCCAGCGTCTTCACCGCCCAATTGGCGGGCACGATGATCTACCAGGCCAACTGTGCCGAGCAGGTGACGAACGCCGCTGGGACCGCAGTCACCGGCGCGCCGGGCGACTTCTCGTTTGCCGCCAACAACGTCGACCTGGCGGTGGCCGGCTTCGACATCGGCGGCAGCGTTGGCGTCGGTAGCGTCGGCGGCGACTTCTACGCGACTGTCGCCGCCTCCGTCGACCTCGTGCCGCAGAGCTCGAACGACGAGGTCAGCGTCCAGGGCTCATTCCAGTCGAACGGCGACTTCTCCTTCAACGGACAAGGCGAGCTCGACATCGGCGGCTTCATGCTGCAGGTCCAGGTTGCCGTCGCGAGCCAAGGCGGGAACGAGAGCATCTCCGGCAGCGCGGACCTCAACGTCGCCGGCATTGCCGATGTCAGCATCTCGGGCCAGTTCACGATGATCGGCGGGCAGCCCTCGACCACCCTGACCGGCTCGGAAAACATCTCCCTCGGTGGCTTCAACATCTCGAACGCGCAGTTCACACTCAGCCAGACGCCGACGTCGCTGGGCCTGCAGGCGACGCTCGCGATCAACCTCGGCGTCGTCAATGTCAACGGCACGCTCACCTTCATCGAGAACGGCAGCGCCCCACCGCTCTACTACCTCGCCGCTGACGGCGATCTCAACATCGGTGTCGCCGACCTGGTGCTCAATGCGATCTTCACGAACTGCACCGACTCCACCTGCTCGACACCGGCCAATGCCACGTCGCTGACGATGACGGGCGATGCGACGCTCTTCGGCACCGCGTTCAACCTGCCGACGTTCTTCATCTCGTCGGACGGCGTCTTCTCGATCACGTCGAGTGCCAGCGGCAGCGCCTGCACCGGCACGATCACGATTCCGCTCGTCACCCAGCTGCAGGGCTGCTTCGCGTACACGGAGAACCTGGTTATCTCGAATGTCGCGCCGTACTTCTCGACCACCGACACCGCCACGCTCTCCGTCAATGGTGATCGCTGGAACTTCCTCGATGGCCCCGAGGCCTGCTGCTGCAGGGTCTGCTGGTGGTTCGGCAGTGACTGCACCGAGCTTTGCGTGCCCGAGGGTGGCTGGACGGCATGGGAGAGCTGGGGGTCGTTCTCGGCCGGTATCGAGTTCCAAGCCGATCCGTTCTCGCTCGGCATCGAGCTGTTCGGCACGTGGTTCACGATCTAGCGGTTCGCTGATGAGCCGCTGCGACGGGTTTCGTCGTCGCGCGTCGCGCTACCAGCCGGGTCTGGACGCAACGAAGGGGTCAGACCCATTCGTCGCTTAGGCCACAGCATGCGCTCGGGCCATCAGGACGGGCCGGAGCGGTCGTGCGACCAAAGGGTCTGATCCCTTGGTCACATCCCGGCTGACCGGCAGAGCCTCGGGCGCAGTGGCACAGCCGCGACACCGACAGGGGGAGAGACTGCCGGTGTCGCGGCCGTGCGGTGCGGATCAGGCCGGGTCGATCTCGCGCAGCGTGCCGTTCTCAACGTGGTACACGAAGCCGCGGATCTTGTCGCGGTGCGGCACGAACGGGCTGTTCTTGATGCGCACGATCGACTGGCGCACGTCGGCATCAACGTCGGGGAAGGCCTCGGCGGCCCACTCGGGGCGCTGGCCGGTCTCCGCCTCGATGCCCTGCCGGAACGCATCGTCCTGGAAGGTCAGCATGCCGCAGTCCGTGTGGTGGATCAGCACGATCTCGCGCGTCCCGAGCAGCCGCTGGGAGATCGCGAGCGAGCGGATCGCGTCGGCCGTCGCGACGCCGCCGGCGTTGCGGATGACGTGGACGTCGCCCTCTTCGAGACCCAGCACGCGGGCCGGATCGAGACGGGCATCCATGCAGGCGAGCACCGCGGTCTGGCGGGCCGGCGGCATGGGCAGATCGCCCTTCTCGAACTGGGCGGCGTAGGCGCGGTTGGCCTCGAGGAACTCGTCGGTAACGCTCATGCGGGACTGTCCTTTCATATGTTTGGCTAATGCCACTCATCACGGTGCCATATGCAGCGGCGTCCGGCAACGACCGCTGAGAAATCTGACGAGAATTCGTCAGTCCGGTGCGTCGCGCACGCTGCACCCGGGACACCGAAGTTCCCACGTCAGCGCCTGCTCCGATACCGTGCATCTGTGATCGCCGTAGAGATCATCGTGATCTTCGTCGCCGTGATCGTGGCGGCGCGCTCGCGCCCGCCCCGGCGCCACGTTTCACCGCGCGTGATGTCGCTGCTGGCAGGAGTTGCCACCGTCGCCTTCGGCGTCGCGATCGCCTCGATCGTGATCGTCAGTTCTGAGCGCGTCTTCGCGATCAGCCTGCTGGTCGCTGGCGCCGCCGGCTGCGCCTTCCTCTACCTGGCCCGCGGCTGGGCCGAGGACGACGACGATGACGACGGCGACGATGCACCGCCCCCACCGCCGCTCGACGGCGACGGTGAGCAGCGGCGCTTCGTGCGCAAGCGAACGCGAGCGCCCAAGACGCCCGCGCCGCGCTGAGCCGAGGGCCTAGAGCAGGCCGTCGGGGAAGTAGATCGCGAGCTCGCGCTCGGCCGACTCGACGGAGTCGGAGCCGTGGATCACGTTCTCGGCGAGCAGCAGCGCGAGATCGCCGCGGATCGTGCCGGGCGCCGAATCGAGCGGGTTCGTCTTGCCCATCATCTCGCGGACGCCAGCGACCGCACCGTCGGCCTGCAGCGCGAGCGCCACGATCGGACCGGAAGTGATGAAGTCGACGAGCTCACCGAAGAACGGGCGCTCGGAATGCTCGGCGTAGTGGAGCTCGGCAGTGGCGCGATCGAGCTGGAGCAGCCGCATACCGCGGAAGGCGAAGCCACGGCGCTCGAAGCGGCCGATGATCTCGCTCATCAGCTGGCGGCGGACGGCGTCGGGCTTGAGCAGGACGAGCGTGGTCTCCATGATTCCCCTGGTGCGTTCGTAGTCGGGCGCGCCCGCGGGGAGCGCCTCCGAATCATGACGGCGACGGGCGGCCGACGGCGCCGGTCGGCGCCCGCGAGCGCACGGGGCTCCCCCGCCTGCGCGGTAGCATCTCCCCATGCGCGGCCGTCCCAGCGTCCTGATCTTCGCCCTGCTGCTTCTGGCCGGGCTGATTGTTCTCGGCTACGCCATCGGCTACGTGGTCGGGCGCCTGCTCGTCTAGCGCTGCTGCTGGGGAGCCTGCGCGCAGGCAGAACCGTTAGCGGTCGAGCGCCTCGAGCAGCGTCAGCGAGCCGACGATCACCACGGCGCCAGCGTTGCCGGCCCGGTAGCGGGCCCGCGCCAGTGCATCCTCAGGATCGGCGACGGCCTCGCCGGTCAGCCCATGACGCTCAGCGGCGGCGAGCAGCGTCGCGGCGGGCAGGGCGCGCTCGGAGGCCGTGGCGGTGACGACGATCTCGTCGAAAATCGGTGCGAGTGCGGCCAGGAAGCCGTCGGCGTCCTTGTCGGCGAGCAGAGCGACGAGACCCACGATCGGCTTCAGCCCACCGAGCGCTCGTGGCAACTCACGGGCCAGCGTGCGCGCGCCGTCCGGGTTGTGAGCGGCATCGCGCAGGACGATCGGATAGCGGGCGATCACCTCGAGCCGCCCCGGTACCTGCACCAGCGCGACGGCCGCGACGGCTCGCCGCATGTCGAAGTCGTCCCCCAGCAGGGCCGCCGCCGCGCCGAGCGCGAGCATGGCGTTGCCGCGCTGGAAGGAGCCGGCGGCCGCGAGGTCGGGCAGTTCCTCATCGAGAGCGCCTGCGCCGAGCAGCATCGCCCGCGCCACCTGATGCTCCTCCGCGAGCCGCTCGATCTCCGGCTTCAGTTCGGCGTCGACGCTGCCGGCGACCAGCACGGCGCCCGGCGTGAGCACCGCCAGCTTCTCCGCCGCGATCGCCTCGCGCGTGTCACCGAGGTGCTCGGTGTGCTCAAGGGCGACGCCGGTCAGCACCACGACCGGGGCGGCCAGCACGTTCGTTGCGTCGAGTCGTCCGCCGAGTCCCGCCTCGATCACGGCGGCCTCCACCCCAGCCTCGCGCAGCGCCACGAACGCGGCCGCGGTCAGCACCTCGAACTGGGTGCAGGATCCACCGCGGTTGGCGTCGACCTGCGTGGCCGCCGCCTCCGCCGCCTCGACGGCGGCCAGGAAGGCCGTCCGCTCGATCGGCGCGGGCAGCCCGCCCGCTGCGGCGATCAGCACGCGCTCGTGCCAGCCGCTGATGTGGGGCGACACGTAGGCGCCGGTCTTGAGGCCGCTAGCGGCAAGAGCCGCACAGGCGAAGCGCGCTGTCGACGACTTGCCGTTCGTGCCCACCACGTGGATCGCGCGGAAGGAGCGCTGCGGATCGCCGAGCAGCGCGAGCATCGCCTCGATCCGCTCCAGCCCGAGCTCCATGCCAAACAGGGAGCGGGTCTGCAGGATCTCGCCGGCGGTGTCCATCGTCCTAGCCCGCATCCAACGCAGCGAGCTGCGCCTCGAGATCGCTGGCGTCGCGGGTGAAGCGCTCGACGCGCTCACGCTCCTCTGCGACGACCTCGACTGGCGCACGCTCGACGAACTTGGCGTTGCCCAGCTTGCCCTCAGCCTTTCTGACCTCGGCCCGCGCCTCGTCGAGGCGCTTGGCGAGACGGTCACGCAGCTTGCCGGCGAGTCCGTCGCCCTGGACGTGCAGCGTGGCCGTGCCGGCCGGCAGCGGGACGGCCGGGCCGGCGGCCGCAGTCTCGATCAGCTCGACAGCACCGAGCGCGGCCAGCAGCGGCGCCTCGGCGCGCACGGCGTCGGCAGAGCCCGACAGCGTCGCCGTGAGCGGTGCTCGCGGCCCGAGCTCGGCATCTTGGCGGAGCCGCCGCAAGCCGGTGACGGCCTCGATGATCGCCCCAACCGTCGCCGCCGCGGTGGCGTCGCGCGGAATGCCGTCGGCAGTCGGGAACGCCGCCACCGCCAGCATGCCCGTGCGCCCCGGCAGGAAGGACCACAGCTCCTCGGTTACGAACGGTGCGATCGGATGCAGGAGGGCCAGCGTGCGCTCGATCACGAGCAGCGCGGTCTCCGACGCCGCGCGCTTCGAGGCGACGTCATCGCCGTACAGGCGCGCCTTGATCATCTCGAGGTACCAGTCGCAGAACTCGTTCCAGACGAAGGAGTAGAGCGTCTTCGTGGCCGCCGAGAACTGGAACTCCTCGTACTGCCCGGTGACCTCGTCGATCGTGGCGGCGAGGCGATCGAGGATCCAGCGATCGGCCGACAGCAGCCCGTTCGGCGCCGGCACGGCGTCGGGGTCGGCGTTCAGCAGGACGAGGCGCGTGGCGTTGAACAGCTTGTTGGCGAGCCCGCGCCCCTCATCGATCATGCCCTCGGCGAAGCGCACGTCCTGCGTCGAACACATCTTGAGCAGGCCGTAGCGCGTGGCGTCGGCGCCGTAGCGGTCGATCAGGTCGAGCGGGTCGACACCCGTGCCGAGCGACTTCGACATGCGCCGGCCGTCAGCGGCCTGGATCGTCGAGTTGATGTAGACGTCGGTGAACGGGACCCCGCCGGCGAAGGCGATGCCGGTCATGATCATCCGGGCCACCCAGAGGTTGATGATGTCGCGCCCGGTGACGAGGACGTCGCCGGGGTACCACGTCGCGAGCTCGGGTGTCTGCTCGGGCCAGCCGAGCGTCGCGTACGGCCAGAGCGCGGACGAGAACCAGGTGTCGAGCACGTCGGTCGACTGCTCCCAGCCCTCACCCTCGGGCTGCTCGACCTGCACCACGAAGCTGCCGTCGGGCGCGAACCAGACGGGCAGGCGATGCCCCCACCACAGCTGGCGCGAGACGCACCACGGGCGGATCGACTCCATCCAGTCGAGGTAGATCTTCTCCATGCGCTCCGGGTGGAAGCGCACCTCCTTCGACTTGACGACGTCGATCGCCGGCTGGGCGAGCTCGTCCATGCGGCAGAACCACTGCAGCGAGATCAGCGGCTCGATGCGGGCGCCAGAGCGCTGGCAGAAGCCAACGGAGTGGCGGTACGGGATCTCCTCGCGCAGGGCACCGCTCGCGCGCAGGTGCTCGACCGCGCGCTCGTGCCCCTCGTCGGCAGTCAGCCCCTCCCACGCGGGCATCAGGTCGGTCATCTTCCCGTCGAGCCCGATCGCCGACAGTGCCTCAAGGCCGTGATCGCGGCCGACCTCGAAGTCAACGGGGTCGTGCCCCGGCGTGATCTTGAGGGCGCCCGTGCCGAACTCGATCTCGACGCGCTCGTCGGCGATGATCGGAATGCGCCGATCGACCATCGGCACGATCGCGTGCTGGCCGATCAGGGCGGCGTAGCGCGGGTCCTCAGGATGCACGGCGATGGCGACGTCGGCCAGGATCGTGACGGGGCGCACGGTGGCAATCACGATCTCCCCGCCGCCCTCGACGGGGTACGCCACCTCGTAGAGCACGTCGTCGACGTCCTTGTGCTCGACCTCGAGATCCGAGATCGCGGTCGCGAGCGGGACGCTCCAGTTGACGAGGTAGTTGTCGCGGTAGATGTAGCCGCGCCGGTGCAGCTCGACGAACACCTGCTGCACCGCGGGCGCATAGCGGTCGTCCATCGTGAAGCGCTCGCGCGAGTAGTCCATCGACGTGCCGAGGCGCTTGTACTGCTCGATGATCGTGGAGCCGGTCGACTCCTTCCACTCCCAGACGCGCTCGACGAAGGCGTCGCGGCCGAGATCGTGGCGCGTCAGGCCGTCGGCGGCCAACTGGCGCTCCACGACCATCTGCGTGGCGATACCCGCGTGGTCGGTGCCCGGCTGCCAGAGCACGTTGCGGCCCTGCATCCGGCGCCATCGGATCAGCAGATCCTGCACGGCGCCGTTCAACGCGTGCCCCATGTGCAACGAGCCGGTCACGTTGGGCGGCGGCAACTGGATGCAGTACGGCTCGCCCGGCGCGTCGGGATCCGCCGTGAAGAGGTCAATTCCGCCCCACGCGGCGAAGATCCGGCTCTCGACCTCGGCGGCCTCGTAGCGGGTGCGTTCCTCGAGTTCTGCGCGGCGATCCATCGGCTTGGCAGTGTACCGAGGTGGTGAGAGGCGGTCCTCAGGACCCCGCACGCCGAGCGCATGCTCTAGGCTGACTGCATGATCAAACCCCGTCTCCTCCTCCTCGCGCTGGCCGCGCTCGCGCTCGTCCTCGCAGCCTGCGGCAGTGGTTCCTCCACCACCCCGACCGCCGACGGCGGCGGCGCGAGCAACGCCGAGACCGCCGAGGCCGTCGAGGGGGGCATCCTGCGCATCGGCTACACCGACCCGCCGGACGGCATCAACCCGTTCGTCGGCTCGAATCAGGTCTCGTACGTCATCTTCCAGGAGATGTACCCGGCGCTCGTCCAGTACGACGAGGACTACCAGCTGACCGGCGACTGGGCCGAGTCGTGGACCGTCTCTGACGACAACCGCACCTACACCTTCGAGCTGCGCCCGGGCAAGTGGTCGGACGGCACGCCACTGACCTCGGCCGACGCGGTCTGGACCTTCGAGAACGTACTCAAGTACAAGGACGTCTCGACCGGGCTGATGGCCGGCTACATCGACGGCGTCGAATCCGTCGACGCGCCGAACGACCAGACGCTCGTCGTCACGTACGCCAAGCCGAAGGCGACCGCGCTCGCCAACCTGCAGCCCTTCTACATCCTGCCCAAGCACGTCTTCGAGCAGCAGGTCGGCGAGGGCGGCAAGGGGCTCGACAAGTGGGACATGAAGGCCGAGGGCGAGCTCGTCGGCGGCGGTCCCTTCACCGTCAAGGCCTACGACGAGAAGGGCACCACGCTGCTCGAACGCAATCCCGGCTACTACGGCCCCAAGCCCAACCTCGACGCGATCGGCATCACCGTCTACCAGAACCCCGATGCGATGGTCAGCGCCTTCAAGGCCGGCGAGATCGATTCGATGGACAAGGTTCCCGTCACGCTCGTCGATCAGATCACGGCGATGCCGGACGTGCAGGTCGAGGGGGGCCTCGTCCCGGACGTCGTCAACATCGGCTTCAACGCGAACCCGAAGAAGACGAACCACCGCGAGCTGCTCGACCCGGTCGTGAAGAACGCGATGGCGCACGCAGTCAACCGCGACAAGATCATCGAGACCGTCTACAACGGGCGCGCCGCTCCCGCCGCCAGCATCCTCACCCCGATCGCCGGCGACTACCTCGATCCGACGATCGAGCCGGAGGCCTACGACCTGGCGCTCGCCAACCAGCTGCTCGACGACGCCGGCTACACGAAGGGTGCCGACGGCATCCGCACGACGCCCGCGGGCGAGCGCATGAGCTACGAGGTGATCCTGCCGACCGATATCGAGGGCCAGCAGCGCAAGTTCGAGATCATCCAGGAGGACTGGAAAGCGATCGGCATCGAGACGGTCGGCAAGCCGATGGACGGCAGCGCCGCCTGGGACGCGATGATGGCGCCTGACGGCAAGTACCTCGACTTCGACCTCCACATGTGGTCGTGGCTCGGCTACATCGACCCGGACTTCATGCTGATGACGGTGATGTGCGACCAGTTCGGCAACTGGTCGGATACCGGCTACTGCAATCCGGAGTACGACGCCCTCTACGCGCAGCAGGCGGCGGAGATGGATCCGGCCAAGCGCGTCGCGATCGTCCACGAGATGCAGCAGATCCTCTACCGGGATCACCCCTACATCTTCATCGCGCAGTCCGAGTTCGTCCGCGCCTACAAGGGTGGCTGGACGGGCATCACCGCCCCCTATCTGGTCTACGTCTCGAAGATTCCGTGGGACACGATCGCTCGCACCGCCGGCTGAGTCGGGTCAGACGAGCGAGCGCTCGACGCGATCCAGCCAGTCGGTGATCAGCGCTGCGAAGAGCGCCGGGCGCTCAATCCGGCCGATGTGATGTCCGGCGAGATCGAGCGTGGCGAAGGTGGCGCGCGGGAACTCGGGCATCAGCTCCTGCTGGCGACGCCAGCCGACCGTCGCGTCCTGTCGCCCCGTCACGACCAGGCTCGGCCGCGTGAAGGGGTTCCCGGGCCGGCCTGCTGCGCCGGTGTGCACGTACTGGGCGTTGAGTCGCTCGAGGAACGCCCGATCGCACGCTCGATAGCCCGGCATGTCGTACGCCCGGATCTCGTCGAGCATGCGCTGCTCGTGCACCACGAGCCCCGCGGGAATCCACTGCTCGTCCTCGGCAAGGTCGTGAAACAGCGACAGGTCGGGCTGGATCGTGACCGCCTCCGGCGTATCGCGTGTGTTCTCGGCCGACGGGAGGTCGGGCACGATCAGCGCCGTCCCCAGCAGCCGCTCGGGCAGCGTGCGCACGAGCCCGAGTGCGAGGTAGCCGCCGTACGAGTTGCCGGCCACGGCAAAGGGCTCCATGCCGATCACGGCGTCGGCAATGCCGGTCACGATCCTCAGCATCTGCTCCTGGTCCCCGAGCCAATCCGGCGCCGGCGTCGAGCCGTGCCCCGGCAGGTCGAAGTAGATGCGCCGCCAGTCGTCGTGCCCGGCGACGATCGGGTCGAGGTCGGCGACCATGTACGCGTGGTCGGCGGACCAGCCGTGCACCATCAGCAACGGCCGCCCGGAGCCGCGTTCGTGGATCCCAATCGGAATTCCCTCGACCTCGATCTGCATCTGCCGGCTCCCCACCGCCCCCGCGAGCCCCGCTCACTGGCGCAGGCTGTAGTGTATCCGTGACGGAGAGGAGCCCGATGCTCGGCACACGGATTGACAAGGGGATCGGCATTGCCCTCCTCGCGCTGATGCTGACTGCCTGTGGCAGTGGCACCTCCACGACCCCGGGCGGCGATGCTGACGCGGTGACCGGCGCCTCGTCCACGGGGCCGGACACCCGACCGGTCGTCGAGGGCGGCATCCTCCGCTTCGGCACCACAATCGGCCCCGACACGCTCAACCCCTTCACCTCGGTGACGGGTACCGCCGCGCTCTTCCCGCAGATCTATCCGACGCTCGTCCAATCCGACGAGAACCTCCAATCCTCGAGCGATTGGGCCGAATCGTGGACCGTCTCGCCCGACGGCAAGGTCTATACCTTCACGCTCAAGGGCGGCGGCAAGTGGTCGGACGGCAAGCCGCTGACCGCAGCCGATGCCGCCTATACCGGCAATCTGATCATCAAATACGCGGCTGGCCCAACGGCGGTGCTCGCACCGTCGTTGGCTCATGCCGTGCGACTCGATGCCCCCGACGACACGACGCTCGTGATCACCTACGACGCTCCCGTCGCCACCGCGCTCGACCAGCTGGAATGGTTCTACGTCATGCCGCAGCACGTACTCGAGCCGTTGGCGGCAAACGATGCCAAAGACCTCAAGAAGTGGGCACCAGGACGCTCGCTCCCAATCGTCGGCGGTGGCTCGTTCTACGTGACGGCCTACGACAACAAGGGCACAACGATCCTGACGCGTAACCCCGGCTTCTACGGCCAGCAGCCCCACGTTGAGGCTGTCGGTTGGACGGTCTATCAGAGCGCCGACGCCATGCTTGCGGCCCTTAATGCCGGCCAACTCGACGCGGTTGACACGGTTCCGGCGACGCTGGCCAAGCAGTATCAAGCGAACCCGAACATCCAACTCGTGATTGGCGAGCCATCGACGCTCTACTACCTCGCCTTCAACTCGAATCCGGACAAGCCCAAGCGCCGAGAGCTGTTGGATCCTGTCGTGCGTGAGGCACTCGCCCATGGTGTCGATCGGCAGAAGATCATCGATATCGTCTTCGACGGCTTTGCAGAGCCTGGCGCCTCAATCATCACGCCACTGTCGAGGGCCTACCACGATCCCAGCATCACACCCGAGGCCTACGATCTTGCCCTGGGTAACGAGCTGCTCGATAAGGCGGGCTATGCGCGCGGCGCAGACGGTATTCGCATGACACCGTCGGGCGACCGCATGGAGTACGAGGTGATCGTGCCGCAGGACATCAACGGGATCGATCGCGAGTTCGAGATCATCAAGACGGGCTGGGCCGAGCTCGGAGTCAGCATCGTGCAGAAATCGCTCGACGCGGGCGCAGCCTGGAGCGCGGTCACCGCCCCCGACTCGAAGTACCTCGATTTCGACATCGTGATGTGGACTTGGACAGCCTATGCCGATCCGGACTTCATGTTGTCGGTGCCGACCTGCGCCCAGTACGGCGGCTGGAACGATACGGGCTACTGCAACCCCGCCTATGACAAGCTCTACGCTGAACAGGGCACCGCTATCGACCCGGCAAAACGACAGGCGCTCGTCTGGGAGATGCAGCAGATTCTCGATCAGGACAAGCCCTACATCTGGACAGCGCGTCAACAGGTGCTCTACGCCTACGGAAGCAACTGGGGCGGCCTCAGCAGCCCGACGCTCTCGGAGACCAAATCGCCGTGGATCAACATCTACCGCACGGAGTAGTGGTAGGCACGTAGTACGAGCGGACGCGCAACCGAGACCCATCCACGCGCGATCCAGGTCCGCTCGCGGTGCAGGGAGGACATGACAAGTGCGCACTTGTCATGTCCTCCCTGCGCCAACGCTTCAAAGCTGATCGCGGCTCGTCGAGCCTGAAAGCCAACCGTTAAGCGAGTGGTGGGCCGGCGACCTTGACGCGCAGGCGCGACATTGGCGGGTCGGTGTAGGCGAGCGACACCTCGTCGATGCGGATCGTCTCGAGCCGAGCAGGGTCGGCGCCAGCGAGCAGTGCGCGGGCCGCCGCGTCGCTCCTCACCGCCTCGATGCCGGCCTCGCGATCGAGACCAAGGTTGAGGACGTGCTCGGCATCGCCGCTGACCAGACCGACGGCTGCGCCGATCGCGTTGGCGACGTCAAAATCCGCTGGTCGCAGCAGCTCGCTGGCGCCAGCCAACGTGGCGGGCAAGATCGCGCTGCCACCCCCGACGAGGACCACGGGGACGTCGCCACGGGTGAGCTTCATACGATCGATTGCGTCCGCCACCAGAAGGTCTGCCGACGCCAGCACCTCGGGCCACGCAGCGTCGCCGAGCAGATCCGCGTCGCCCATCGCGGCGCGGCCAGCCGCCACGGCGCAGTCCGACATCGTCAAGACCTCGCCACCGAACACACGCGCCTGCTCGAGCAGGCGATAGCCGACGCTCTCTGGCCCGAGCTCGCCCGCTGCACCAATGATCGTGCCGCCGCCGAGCGCGACCGAGACAACATCGGGCATCCGGAAGTTCGTCTGCACGCCGCCGAGCTCAACGCCAAAGGCCGACTCGCGCGGAAAGCCCTGGGCCAGCGCGCCGACGTCCGTGCTCGTCCCACCGACGTCGATCACCAGTGCGTCGGCCAGCCCCGTCAAGACGCCGGCCCCACGAATTGAGTTGGATGCGCCGCCACCGATGGTCAGCACCGGCAAGGCGCGGGCCTGCTCGACGCTCATCAGCGTGCCGTCGTTCTGTGTCAGGTACGGGGTGCCGACAATGCCGTGCGTCGCGAGCGCGTCGACAAAGGCATCGATCACGCCCCCGACGATGCCGCCCAGCGAGGCGTTGAGGATCGCCGCGTTCTCGCGCTCGAGCAACCCGATACCACCAACCTGGTGGCCGAGCGAAATCGGCATGTCTGGCCCGAGCACCTCACGCACCAGTGCCGCGGCCTCGAATTCCTGGACGGGATCCTGCAACGAGAACGAGCCGGCAATCGCAATTCCGTCAACGTCGCTGCACTGCGCGAGTACGCCGCGCACCTCATCCACGTCGAGCGGATGAACGCGACCGTCGATCTCGACACCACCCCGCACGATCCACGCACCGCCGTCGATCGCCGCGCGCAGATCGGTCGGCCAACCGGCGAACGGCTGCACCGACTGCGTGGCCGGACCCGCCAGGCGCAGCACCGCCACGCGACCGAGCTCGCGGCGGCGCAGGATTGCGTTGAGTGCGTGCGTCGTGCCAAGCGATACCGTCGAAACCTCGCTCGCGTGCGTGCCCACAACCGCGCCGAGTGCCTTGGCGATCCCATCGATCGGATCCTCTGTGGTCGGCGTCTTCGTGCGAGCGAGCAGTTCGCCCGCCACGCCAAGCAGCACGGCGACCGTGTTCGTACCACCAACGTCGATGCCAATCCGCAGCGCGCTCACGACGCCACGTCCTCGATCGGAACCCAGGGACCGTCATACCCAAAGCGCTCGGGCCCAGCAATCTCGAGGCCCCGGGGCGTCCGCCAGACATCGGCACACGGCATGCCAATCACCGTCACGCGCTGGCCGTAGCGGATCCGCTCGGTCGAGATTGCCTCCCCCGTGCCCGCGTCGACGATGGTGATCAGATCCGGCGTGCACGCGATCGTCCGTCCAGCCTCGGAGGCGAGCAGGTTCTCGTTCTGAACCTGGATCAGCACGACGCGCTCGGCATCGACGCCAGTCCCCTCAATCGTCACCACCCCGCGGGCGAAACCATCCGTGGTCAGACGCTCCACATCGACGACCTTGCCCGTCACCAACCGACGACCGCCGGTCACTGCGAGGACGCCATCCACGCCGTCGCGCTCCAGGGCCTCGCCAATCGCCAACGCCAGCGAAACCGTCTCGGGAATCGTCGCCACTGGCACCGTTGCGGCATCCATCGGGTGGTCTGCCCCTGCAATCACGCCGCCGCTGACGAGCACGAGGTGACGCGCGATGCGCTCGTGCCAGAGCGCATCGATCGGATGCGTGGTCATCACGTTGCCACGCTCATCGGCGAAGAAGGCGGGCGCGGGCGAGACGCCGGCAATATGCATCGTGCACATATCCCCCTCAGGGAACGCGCGACCCATGCCGTCGGCATCGATCAGCGGCAGTCCCATGCGCGCACACCACGAGACGAGCTGCACACCATTGCCACCCCCAATCTCGGAGGCCATCAGTGCTGCGACGGGCCGCTGAAACCAGCGCTCAGCCGCCTCGCAGAGCAGGCGACCCTCATCGCCCGAGTCGAACTTCTCGATGCAGACGGTCGGCGCACCCCAGCCACCGACGGGCAATACCAAAGCGTCGTCGGCCAGCTCGTCTGGTCGGATCACCGCGACAGGACCACAGTCGGCAAGCGCAGCCTGCGCGATCATCAGCGGAATCCGCACATCTCCCCCGCCACCCGTCCCCAGCACAGCACAGCCGTGGGCATACCGAGCGATGTTGTTGAGGTCGAGCTCCACCGTCGACGATTCTCGCACACCCGTTTGGTCGGAGCGGATTTGCGCCACTAGGTGACAGCGCCTGACTGTGTGGTTAGACTCTCGCTGACTCCGGGAGGGAGAGCATCATGAGGAAGCGGCTTCTAGGCATCATCTTGTTCGGCGCTGTTGCACTGCTCGCGGCCTGTGGTGGCGGTGAGTCCACGACACCTGGTGGCGGTGGTGACAACGCCGCAACCGGCGGCGCAGAGACGGCAGCCATCAAGGAAGGCGGCATCTTCCGCCTCGGCACGACCTCGAACCCCGACTCGATCAACCCCTTCGTCGGCTTCTCCGCGCTCTCGTACATTCTCTGGACCGAGACGTACCCCACGCTGGTCCAGTACGACACCGACTACAAGATTGTTGGCGACTGGGCCGACTCGTGGACAACCTCGAGCGACGGCAAGGTCTGGACCTTCAAGGTCAAGGCGAACGGCAAGTGGTCCGACGGTAAGCCGATTACTGCCGCCGACGCCGCCTTTACCGGCAACCTCGTACTCAAGTACGGCGAGGGACCTGCGGCCATGATGGCGCCGTTCATTGCGCACTCGACCAAGTTCGAGGCTCCCGATGCCACGACGCTCGTGATCACGTACGACGAGCCCGTCGCCAACGTGCTGCCGCAGCTGCAGCAGTTCTTCATCCTGCCGCAGCACGTCGTTGAGCCGATCATTGGCGACAAGGGCAAGGGCCTCAAGCAGTGGGATCCGATGTCGGGAGGCGCCCAGGTTGGTGGCGGCGCCTTCTACGTCAAGACCTTTGAGAAGAAGGGCACGACGATCATCGAGAAGAACCCGGGCTACTACACGACGCCCCCGCACGTCGATGCGATCGGACTGACCGTCTATCAGAATGCCGATGCCATGCTGGCCGCGCTCAAGGGCGGCCAACTCGACTCGGTTGACACCATGCCGCCGACCCTCGCCAAGCAGTGGTCGACCGACCCGAACTTCACGCTGCAGGTCGGCTCGTCGAGCTTCATCTACGACATTCCGATCAACTCGAACCAGAAGAAGACGGACCATCGCGAGCTGCTCGACCTGAAGGTCCGGAACGCCCTCGACTTGGCCGTCGATCGCAACCAGATCATCGAGACGGTCCTCAACGGCTACGGCACACCGGTCGCCACGATGTTCACGGATCTGTCCTCGCCCTACAACAACACGGACATCCCGATCCCGCCCTACGACATCGCCGCTGCCAACAAGATCCTCGACGACGCCGGCTACGCCCGTGGCGCCGACGGCATTCGTGTCGGCCCCGACGGGTCGAAGTTCGATTGGGAGGTGATCGTCCCCGAAAACGTCGAGGGCATCGATCGCCTGTTCGAGATCCTCAAGACCTCGTGGGCCGAGCTCGGCATCAACATCACGGCCAAGAAGCTCGACTCGACCGCCGCGTTCGAGGCAATCGGCGCTCCCGATTGGAAGTATCTCGACTTCGACCTGGCGATCTGGGACTGGGTTGGCTACATCGACCCCGACTTCATGCTGTCGGTCCTGCTCTGCAACCAGCTTGGCGGTTGGAGCGACACGGGTTACTGCAACCCCGAGTACGACAAGCTCTACGACGAGCAAGGCATCACGCTCGATGCGGAGAAGCGCAAGGCGATCGTCTGGGAGATGCAGGACATCCAGAGCCGGGATCTCCCGTACCTCTGGGTTGCACAGAAGCAGTCCATCTCCGCGTACTCGAAGAACTGGGGCGGACTCACCGAGCCGTTCTTGCTGGGCATGTCGAAGATCCCGTGGGACACCATCCACCAGACCGGATGATCAGCAACCGGCGCGCAACTAACGGTCTCTAGATGCGCGCCGGTTGGTCCTACGTTGGTCGTCGCGCGCTGTTTGCACTGATCACGATCTTCATCGCGATCAGCCTCAACTTCGTCCTGTTTCGCCTTGCTCCGGGCGATCGCACCTCCGCCCTCCGCTGCCAAGGCTGCACCCAAGAGTTCAAGCAACAGCTCCGCGCCGATTTCGGTCTCGACAAGTCCGTGCCCGAGCAGTACGTGATCTACCTCAACCAGACGGTCCGCGGCGATTTTGGCCGTTCGTTCGTCACCGAGCAGCCCGTCATCTCCGAGCTCTGGCAGCCAATCAAGAACACGCTGCCAATGATTCTCCTCGGCACGATCATCTCGATCATGCTCGGGATCACGACGGGCGTGATCGCTGCCTGGCGACGCAACACGCTCGCCGATAAGGGCACCGTCTGGGGCGGACTGCTCTTCTACAGCTTGCCAACGCAATGGCTCGCCTTGATGTTGATCCTCTACCTCGCGGGACCACTGAACCTGCCGACGAGCGACATCGCCGACCCGTACCTCGCGTACAGCAATGCCGGCGCCTGGGCCGAATTCGTCGACCGCCTCAAACACATGATCTTGCCCGCGGCCACCATCGGACTCGTGCTCTTCGGCGAATACACGTTGATTGTTCGCTCGTCGATGCTCGAGGCACTCGGTGAGGACTACATCCTGACTGCGCGCGCGAAGGGTCTCTCCAACTGGGAGATCATCACGCAGCATGCGCTGCGCAATTCGATGCTGCCGATCGTCACGCTGGTCTTCCTCTCGCTCGGCTTCATCTTCGGCGGCACGATCCTGATCGAGACGGTGTTCAACTATCCCGGGATCGGGCTGCAGATCTACGAGAGCGTGGGCAACCGCGACTACCCGGTGCTGCAAGGCGCCTTCCTCCTCCTGACGGTCGTGATCATCCTGATGAACTTCCTGGCCGATCTCCTCTACTTCAAGCTGGATCCACGGGTGACTGAATGAGCCTCATCGACGCTCCCATGACGCCTCTCAACGAGGTGCGCAAGAGCCCCTCTCGCCTGCGCTCGCTGCTCTCGTTCCTGCGCAAGCATCCCCAGGCCGCGATCGGCTTCGTGATCTTGATGTTCTTCGTGTTCGTCGCCATCTTCGGCCCCTACTTCGCTCCGTACGGCGAGCGTGAACAGGTTGGCCCGATCTTCGGGACCCCCTCGAGCGCGCACCCGCTCGGCCTTGATGACGGGGGCATCGACATGCTGTCGCTGCTGATCTACGGCGCGCGCGTGACGCTGATTGTCGGCTTTGCCGGCGCCGTCGTCGCGATGGTCGTGGGTGGAGCGATCGGCATCATCTCGGGGTACTTCGGCGGCAAGACAGACAACGCGCTGATGCGCACGACGGACTACTTCCTCGTGCTGCCCGACCTCGTGCTGATGATCGTCGTCGCCTCGATCTGGGGTCGCAGCCTCCGCAACATCATCATCATCATCGGCCTGATCTACTGGACCTTCATGGCGCGGCTGATCCGCTCGCAGGTGAAGGTCGTGCGCGAGCGCGCCTACGTCAAGCGCGCCCAGGCCCTCGGCGCCACGCATACGCGCATCATCTTCAAACACGTCATCCCGCAGATCGCGCCGCTGCTGCTCGCCCAGACCGTGCTGATGGTCGCGCTCGCGATCTTCCTCGAGACGGCGATCTCGTTCCTCGGCCTCGGCGACCCCTCGGTCACGAGCTGGGGCAAGATGATCGAGACCGCGTTCTCTCGCAGCGCAATCTCCTACGGCGCCTGGTGGGCCATCGCGCCGCCGGGCATCGCCGTCGCCCTCGTGATCATGGCCTTCAACATGGTTGGCACGGCCGCCGAGGACTCGCTCAACCCGCGTCTCAAGGTGAGCCACCTGTCGCGCCGCCACTTCCGCCTGCGCCCCCTGCCCGATAAGGAAGCGCCGAAATGACCGTGCTCGCCATCGAGGACCTCCACGTCTGGTTCGAGCTGCCCGACGGCAAAGAGCTGCACGCCGTTCAGGGCATCGATCTGTCCCTGGAGCGCGGCGAGCGCCTCGGCCTGGTCGGCGAATCCGGCTGTGGCAAGACCACGGCGATCCTCGCGATGATGGGCCTGCTGCCGCCGACGGCGAGTGCCGCGGGCCGCATCCTCCTCGACGGCGAAGACATCCTCGCGGGAGGCGACAACACGATGCGGGCGCACCGCTGGACGGACATCGCCATGGTCTTCCAGGGCGCGATGAACGCCTTTGATCCCGTCAAGACGATCGGCTCGCAGATCCGTGAGCCGATGCAGGCAGCCGGCCTCGCCAAGGGCAAGGCCGCGCGGGCACGCACCGGCGAGCTGCTCGAGCTGGTGGGCATCGCCGCCGAACGCCAGGATCGCTATCCACACGAGTTCTCCGGCGGCATGCGCCAGCGCGCGGCGATCGCTATGGCCCTGGCCTGCGAGCCGAAGGTGCTGCTCGCCGACGAGCCGACGACCGCGCTCGACGTGATGGTGCAGGCGCAGATCCTCGAGCTGCTGATCCGGCTGACTGACGAGCTCGGATTGGCGATGATCATGGTCACCCACGACCTGCCGCTCGTCTCGCAGGTCTGCCAACGGGCCGCCGTGATGTACGCGGGACGGATCTCCGAGATCGGCACCACCAGCGAGCTCTACCACCATCCGCAGCACCCGTACACGCGCATGCTGTTCCGCGCCACGCCCGACCTGCTCGCCGAGCGTGACGTCATCTCGATTCCCGGCTCGCCGCCGCGGCTCGATCAGGAGATCATCGGCTGCCCGTTCCGCCCGCGCTGCGACGCCGCCATCGACACGTGCGCGATCGCGTATCCCCCCACCCGCACCGCCGAGCCCGGGCACCTGAGCGCCTGCTTTGTTGAGGAGTCCGCATGAGCGAGACGCTGCTGTCGATCGAGGATCTGGTCGTCGAGTTCCGCCAGGGACGCAAGACGCGGGTGCACGCCGTCGACGGCGTGTCGCTGACGGTCGCGGCCGGCGAGTTCGTGGCGCTCGTTGGCGAATCGGGCTGCGGCAAGACGACGACCGCGCAGACGGCGATGCGGATGGTCGAGGCGACCTCCGGCACGATCCGCTACCGCGACCGCGACATCACGCATGCCTCGCAGCGCGAGATGCGGCCCGTGCGGCGCGAGATGCAGATCATCTTCCAGGATCCGTACGAGTCGCTCGATCCGCGCTTCCGCGTCAAGGACATCGTCGCCGAGCCGCTGCAGATCCACGGCATCGGCGACCGTGAGGCGCGCGTCGGTGCCGCGCTCGAGCGAGCCGGACTGACCCCCGCCGACCTCTACATGGAGCGCTATCCGCACGAGCTCTCCGGCGGACAGCGCCAGCGCGTCTCGATCGCCGCTGCGCTGGCGCTGGAGCCGACGATGCTGCTGGCCGACGAGCCGGTGTCGATGCTCGACGTCTCGGTGCGCGCCGGCATCCTCGGCCTGCTCGACGAGCTCCGCCAGAGTGGCCTCGGCATCCTGATGATCACGCACGACCTCTCCACCGCCGCCCACTACGCGGACCGCATCTGCGTGATGTACCTGGGCCGGATCGTCGAGGAAGGGCCGGCCTCTGAGGTCATCCGCAACCCGCAGCACCCGTACACCAAGGCCCTCGTCTCCGTCGTCCCCCAGCCGGATCCCGAGCTGACCATGCAGCCGCAAATCCTGCAGGGCGAGACGCCCAACCCGACCGATGTGCCGTCCGGCTGCCGCTTCCACCCACGCTGCCCGGTCGCCACCGCGGCCTGCTCGTCCGAAGATCCTCAGCTGCGCGCGGCGGGCAGCGACGGCCACCGCGCCGCCTGCATCCTCCTCTAATTGATCAGAGGGGTCTGGCCCCTTTGTCTTAACAAAGGGGCCAGACCCCTCTGGTAAGACAAAGGGGCCAGACCCCTCTGATCAATTAGCGTCTCCGACACGCCAACGGTCCGCACCAGTAGTCACGCTCCACGTGTGCAGCGCGATCTGGGCCAGCACCACGTCGCCTGC
>CAJCBN010000464.1 GCA_903960645.1 uncultured Actinomycetes bacterium
CGCCTCGCTCATGCCGTAGCGCTCGACGATCCGCTGGCCGGTCGCCGCCGTGTACGCCTCGTGGACGCGGGCCGGCAGCGCGGCCGACCCCGACACGATTAGGCGTGCGCTGCGCAGGGCGGCGGCCACGGCCGGGTCGGTCTCCGCGGCGGCGAGCAGCCGGCCGTGCATGGTGGGTACGGCAAACAGCATCGTCGCGTCGTCTGCGAGCGCGGCGGCAATCGCCTCGGGCGAGAAGCGGCCGACGTGGCGGACGCCACCGCCGAGCCGGAGCGGCCCGACGGTGCCGAGCACCAGGCCGTGGACATGGAAGAGCGGGAGCGCGTGGGTGACGACGTCGTCACCGGTCCACGCCCAGGCCTCGGCCAGCGCGTCGAGGTTCGCGGCGATCGCGCGGCGCGACAGGAGCACGCCCTTGGGCGCCCCCGTCGTCCCCGAGGTGTAGACGATCAGCGCCGTCGCCTCCGGAGCGGTTGCGTGCGTCGGCAATGGTGCGCGCGCAGTTGGGTCGATCACGATGCGCGGCAGTGCGGCCAGCGTCGGCGGCAGCTCCGCCGTCGCCGAGGCGAGCACGGCCTCGGGGCGGCTATCGCCGGTCTCGTGGGCGAGCTCCCGGTCGCCCGAGGCGGGGTTGATCGGCACGACGGGGACGCCCGCGGCGAGGGCGCCTGCGATACCGAGGCCGGTCTCGAGCTCCGCGGTGCACCACAGCGCCACGCGGTCCCGGTCGCGGAGTGACGCGGCCACGGCGCCGACTGCTCCGACGAGGTCGGCACCGTCGAGGCGCGCGCCGCCGATGGCGAGCGAGGCCTGCGGGAGGCCGGGGAGGAGCACGGTCGTCACGCGCGGCAGTCTACCCGGCGGCTATCGTCCGACGCATGATCTGCCGACCTTCCGGGCAGGGCTGGGAGCTGGTGCGCCAGCCCGATCACGGCGTGCTTGCCTGCGCGCTCTTCGACGCCCTTGCGGAGGAGCCGCGCGGGCCTCGGGAGGGGTTCCGGCTCGCGGTTGCGCATCACGACGACGGCTGGGCCGCGCGGGACCGCGAGGCCCGGGTCGGCGATGGCGACGGACCGGAGTCGTTCCTCGAGTTGTCCCTCGCCGAGCATCTCGAGATCTCGGGCGAGTCCGTGCGGCTGGCCGGCGATCTGCACCCCTACGCGGAGGCGATCGTGGCGTTGCACGGCGCGTGGCTGCACGGGGCCCGCAGGGTCCACGATGAGGGTCTCGAGCAGCAGCGCGATGCCATCGTCGCCGCCTGGCGGGCCCTTGCCGAGGAGCGGGCACGTGAGCTCGGTGTGCCGCCGATCGACCTGCACCACGACCAGCGGCTCTGCGCGATGGTCGACTTCCTGTCCCTGTGGCTGTGCGGCTGGCCGGAGGGCGATGCGCTTGCGCTGGAGCGCCCGGGGGGCGAGGAGGCCGACGTCGAGCGCGACGGCGCCGTCGTCCGCATGCCGGCCGAGCTGCTGCCTGCGGCCTGCGAGCTTCTGGTCCCCATCACGACGGTGGCCGGCACCGCCCCCTTCCCCGTCGTGGCTGAGACCGTGCGCACCCTCTCGCTGGTCCCCGTCGCGTGAGCGACGCGCTCGGCGACGATCTCCGCCGGTTACTGGGCGACGCCGCGGTGGAGTGCCCCGTCGTCGATCGGGAGTGGCTGCACGACGGTACGGAGAGCGCGGCGGTGGTTGGCGCGGCTGCCGCGGTTGTGCGCCCGGCCGACGCGGAGCAGGTGGCGGCGGTCGTGGGCTACGCCCGCGCGCAGGGTCTTCCGATCGTGCCGCGCGGCGGCGGCACCGGCTACGCCGCGGGTGCGGTGCCCTTCGCCGGCTCGCTCGTGCTGTCCCTCGATCGGCTGCGCCAGGTGCGCAGCCGCCAGCCGGAGAACTGGTCGCTCGGCGTCGAGGCCGGTGTCACCACCGCGGAGGTCCGGCGTCTGGCCCGTGAGGACGGCCTCTGCTTCCCGCCGGATCCGGGGGCGGCGGAGCAGTCGCAGATCGGCGGCAACGTCGCCACCAACGCGGGCGGTCCGCACTGCTTCAAGTACGGCGTCACGGGCCGCTGGGTGACGGCGATCGAGGCCGTGCTCGGCTCGGGTGAGCTGGTCCGCGTCGGCTCGGGTCTGCCGAAGGACGTCGCCACGCTCGATCTGCGCGCGCTCCTGGTCGGCAGCGAGGGCACGCTCGGCGTGATCACCGCCGTCTGGCTGCGCCTGATGCCCGAGCCCGAGGTGCGGCTACCGGTGCTGGCGGTGTTCGGCTCGGCGCAGGAGGGGGCCGACGCCGTTGCGCTCGCGATGGCGAGTGGCGTCGTGCCCTCGGCACTCGAGTTCCTCGACCGCGGCGCGATCGAGGCCGCCCGGGCGTCCTATCCGGGTGAGCTCCCGGCCGACGCGGAGTTCGCCGTGCTGGCCGAGGCCGACGGCACGCTCGCCGGCGCGACGGCCGAGCAGGCCCTGCTCGCCGACATGCTGCGGCCCACGGCCACCGATCTGATCGCCCCGCCCGCCGCGGCGGCCGCACGCATCTGGGCCTGGCGCGACGGGGTCTCGCTCGGCGTCCTCGCCCACCGCGGCGGCAAGCTCAGCGAGGACATCGTCGTCCCGGTCGATCGCCTCGCCGAGGCGGTGCTCGGCGTCCGCGCGCTCGGGGAGGAGGTCGGGCTCGAGACGACGACGTGGGGCCACGCTGGCGACGGCAACCTGCACGCGTCCTTCATGTTCGATCGCTCCGACGCCGACCAGCTGGCCCGGGCGACGGCCGCCGCGCCACGGCTCTTTGCGCTTGCGCGCTCGCTCGGCGGCTCGATCTCCGGCGAGCACGGCATCGGCCGCTTCAAGCTGGCGGCCGCCGCCGAGCTGCCCGCCGACATCCTGCGCCTGCAGGCCGCGATCAAGGACGTGTTCGACCCCGCCGGGATCATGAACCCCGGCGCGAAGATCCCCTGAGCGTCGCCGGTGCGGTCAGAACGGCCCGGGGATGCGACGAAGGGGTCAGACCCTTTCGTCGCATTACCGCCAACGCGCCTGCTTCAG
>CAJCBN010000465.1 GCA_903960645.1 uncultured Actinomycetes bacterium
AACTCGATCGAGCAAGACGCCGACGTCGTGATGTTCATCTATCGCGACGACTACTACAACAAGGAGACGTCGGAGAAGCCGGGTACGGCTGAGCTGATCGTCGCCAAGCACCGCAACGGCGCGGTGGGCACGGTCGATCTGGCGTTCATGCCGCATTACACGACGTTCGCCGATTTGGCGCGAGGAGAGGTCTAGATGAGCGGAGCAGTGGTCATCGGCGCCCAGTGGGGCGATGAGGGCAAGGGCAAGATCGTCGATCTGCTGGCGGAGCGCTTCGAGATCGTCGCGCGCTACCAGGGCGGCAATAACGCGGGGCACACGGTGGTGCACGGCGACGAGACGTTCAAGTTCCACCTGCTGCCGAGCGGCATCCTCGAGCCCGACAAGATCTGCATCCTCGGCAACGGCGTCGTCATCGACCCCGAGGTGCTGGTCGGCGAGCTCGACGCCCTCGAGGCGCGGGGCCGCTCGACGGCAGGCCTGCGGATCTCCATGAACGCGCACGTGATCATGCCGTGGCATCGCCTGCTCGACTCGCAGAACGAGGTCAGCCTCGGCTCGCTGCAGATCGGCACGACGCGCCGCGGCATCGGTCCGGCGTACGCCGACAAGGCGTCGCGCGTCGGCATCCGCGTGCAGGACCTATTCGACCTCGGCATCCTGCAGAAGAAGGTCGCGGCAGCGCTCGCCGTCCGCAACCGCGAGATCCTGCGCGGCCGCGATCAGGGCCCGCTCTATCCGAACCAGGTCGTCGAGGAGCTCGCGCCGTTCGCCGCGCGCCTCCAGCCCTACGCGGCCGACACCTCGCTCTTGATCGACCAGGCGCTGAAGGCCGGCAAGCGCGTGCTCTTCGAGGGCGCGCAGGGCACGCTGCTCGACCTCGACAACGGCACGTATCCGTTCGTCACCTCGTCGAACCCGATCGCCGGCGGTGCGTGCACCGGTACTGGCGTCGGACCGACCAAGATCGACAGCGTGCTGGGCATCGCCAAGGCGTACCTCACGCGCGTCGGTGCGGGTCCGTTCCCGAGCGAGGCCGATGAGGAGCGGGGCACGAAGATCCGCGACATCGGCGCCGAGTTCGGCACGACGACCGGGCGCGAGCGTCGCTGCGGCTGGCTCGACCTGGTCGGCCTCCGCTACGCGGTGCGCCTCAACGGCCTGACCGAGCTCGTCCTGACGAAGCTCGACGTCCTCAGCGAGTTCGACTCGATCCCCGTCTGCGTGGCCTACAAGCTGCCCGACGGCACGATCACCGAGGAGTTCCCGGCGCACCAGTCCGACTTCCACCACGCCGAGCCGGTGTGGGAGGAGCGTCCGGGCTGGAACACCGACATCTCCGACGCGACCGAGTGGGACCAGCTGCCGCAGGCCGCCCGCGACTACGTGGAGTGGGTCGCCGACCAGCTCGGCATCCCGGTCACGCTCGTCGGTGTCGGCGTTCGTCGCGATCAGGTTCTGGCGCCGCACGGCATGGAGGCCGTGGCGCGGAGCGCGCGTTGAGGGTTCTCGTCGTCGGTGCAGGCGGGCGGGAGCACGCGCTCGTCTCGGTGATCAGCGCGAGTCCGCTCTGCCTCGAGGTCCACGCGGCACCCGGCAACCCGGGTATCGCGCTGGTCGGCAAGTGCCACCCCATCAAGGTCGATGACATCGCGGGGCAGGTCGCGCTCGCGCGCTCGCTCGCCGTGGATCTGGTCGTGGTCGGGCCGGAGGTGCCGCTGGTGCTCGGTCTCGCCGACGAGCTGCGCGCAGCGGGCATCCGGGTCTTCGGCCCGAGCGCCGCGGCCGCGCACGTTGAGGGCTCCAAGGCCTTCACGAAGGAGCTGCTCGAGGCAGCCGGCGTCGATACCGCCACGGCGTTCACCGTCACGACGCTCGACGAGGCGCACGACGCGATCGCCAAGCTCGGCGGCCGCTGCGTCGTCAAGGCCGACGGCCTCGCAGCCGGCAAGGGCGTGGTCATCTGTGACGACGCGGCCGAGGCCGAGCAGGCCGCGCAGGAGCTGCTCGATGGTGCGCTCGGCGAGGCCGGCACGACGCTGGTGATCGAGGAGCGCATGGAGGGCCCCGAGCTGTCGGTGCTGGCGTTGTGTCACGGCGAGGCGGCCGTGCCGCTGCCGAGCGCGCGCGACTACAAGCGCATCGGCGAGGGTGGCACCGGCCCCAACACGGGTGGCATGGGTGCAATCTCGCCAGCCCCCGGCGTCTCCGACGAGGAGGCTCAGCAGATCGTCGAGACGGTCCATAAGCCGATCCTCCGCGAGCTCGTCCGGCGCGGCATCCCCTTTTCCGGCTGTCTCTACGCGGGGCTGATGCTGACTGCGACCGGCCCCCGCGTGCTCGAGTTCAACGTCCGCTTCGGCGACCCCGAGACGGAGGCCGTGCTGCCGCGTCTCGGCGAGGATCTCCTGCCGTTCCTGATGGCCTGCGCCGACGGCACACTGCAGGACGGCAGGCTTCGAACCATCCCCGGTGCGGCCGTCGCGGTGGCCCTCGCCTCGCGCGGCTACCCGGCCTCGTCCGAGTCCGGCACGCCGATCAACGGCGTCTCCGAGGCCGGCAGCCAGCGCGACGTCGCCGTCTTCCACGCGGGGACCGCAATCGTGGACGGCCGGCTCGTCACGGCCGGCGGTCGCGTGCTGGCGGTCACCGCGCGCGGTGCCGACGGCGCTGCCGCCCAGGCCGCTGCCTACGCGGCCGCGGCGAAGATCGCGTTCGACGGCATGCAGCTACGCAGGGACATCGGCTCCGACGCGCAGGGCTGAGTCGCCGCGGCAGGCGCTGCGGCGTGGAGTTCCGGTGGAGAGGGGATGAGGCGAGTACTGTTGCCAACATGCCTGCCGTCGCTTGTTCCGCCCATCGTTCTGTGAACGTCCGCAGCCTTCTGCTGTGCGCTGTGGTCATGGCGGCGCTCGGTGCATTGCTTCTGCCGGGCACCGCAGCGGCTGCGCCGGCCACCGCCTCCACGCCGAAGGTGCTCGCTAACGGCACGCTTCGCGTGACGGTCACGGCGCCCGGAGCCGGCACCGCGGAGGTCAGCGCCGTGCGTATCGCCACGTCGTCTGTCGGTGTGCTGTGCGCGGCGACCGCGACGTTCGCAGCGGCGGGGGAGCAGCAGACACTCCTATGCAGGCCCACGGCCACGGCGCAGAGGATCGGCCGCAACGGCGCGTACCGGCTGCGCGTCACGCTCGCGTTCACCGCGGCCGACGGCTCGATGGCCACCACGCCGCTGGGTGTCGTGGTGGTGCCGCGCCTGCCGGCGCCGACGGCTGCGGCGAGCGGTCTGCAGCAGCTCGGCGACGGCTCGATCAGCGTGCGCGTATCGTCGACGGGTCCTGGTACCGCGGTGGTCACGGGCACGAACGATCCCGGGCTGATGTGCACGGGCCGGGCGACGTTGGCGACGCAGGGCTCCGCGACGGTGACCTGTGCGCTGACCGCGTTCGGCGTGTTCCTGCACAAGGCGGGCAACATGTTCGTCGACGTGTCGCTGCAGTTCACGCCCGCGGGCGGGGCCACGACGGCGACTGCCGTCGGGCGCCTGCTCGTACCCATGGCCTAGGCGAGTGCTTGGTCCGCGGGTGGGGTGTCCGGTGAGCTGCGCCCCTGACGCTATCTCGCACTGATTGGTGCGACTGACGGCGCAGTCCTTCACTCGTATGAACGGATCCGTATGATCCGTTCATACGACCGCGCGGAACTCGTCGGGCGCAGCGCATCCCGCGCGGCGGGCGATCGCGCATGCTCAGGAGGCGATGGCGATGACTGAACTTCGAAAGCCGACGAGGCCACCGCGGCAGTCGCGGACGACGCGGCGCGTGACGCTGAACGTCGACGAGGAACTGTTGCGAGAGGCGGGGGAGTTTCTCGGCACGACGTCAATGACGGAGACGATCAACGGTGCGCTGGACGAGTACGTGAGCCTGCAGATGCGACTGCAGCTTGTGAACCACGACTTCGATCTCACCCCGGAAATGCTGGACGAGATCCGGAGGCCTCGCACGTTTTGACCGCCATGATCGACACGTCTGTTTGGGTGTGGGCGGGTCGTGCGACGGCCGTTAACGAGGACCTGCAGGCGCGCGCCCGCGCCGGCGCGATTGCCACGTGTCACCCGGTGCAGTTCGAGTTGCTGTACTCGGCCCGAAATGCGCAGGAGTACGCGTACATCCGAGAGCGATTCGACCGCCTTCCACTGATTGCGGTCGATCATGCAGTCTGGGAGCGCGCCCTCGACGTCAACGAGGAGATGGCCCGTCAGGGAGGCATGCAGCACCGGCAGGTCCGCCAGCCCGATCTCCTGATCGCCGCGGCGGCCGAGCTCGCCGGTATTCCGGTGCTGCATTACGACGCGGACTACGAGCGCATCAGTGAGATCACGGGCCAGCCCACGCAGTGGGTGCGGCCACGCGGCAGCCTGTAGCCGCCATCCGGCTCCCTGACTAGGCTGGTCTAAGTGATTGCCCGCTACACGCGACCTGGGATGGGCGCCGTCTGGACAGACGAGCGACGACTTGGCGCATGGCTGGAGGTCGAGCTCGCCGCGACCGACGCGCACGTGGCGCTCGGCGTGGTGCCG
>CAJCBN010000466.1 GCA_903960645.1 uncultured Actinomycetes bacterium
AGCAGGCGCTCGATCTGGTGCGTGCGCTGCGCGGCGTCAACCTGGTCGGCGCCGACGTCGTCGAGGTGGCCCCGCAGTACGACAGCCCGGGCCAGCACACTGCGCTGATGGCGGCCAACGTCGTCTACGAGCTGCTGACGCTTCTCGCGATCGCCAAGGCCTGAGCCGACCGGTCTGCACGACAACAGCAGCTGTGGATCCGGAGCCGTCAGATCAGGCGCGTGGCATCGGCGATGAGCGCGTCGACCTGCGCGTCGTCGATCGTGTGGCCGGCCTGGCGGGCCAGATTCGCGAGGATGCGAAAGCCCTGCGGCGTGAGGACGCTCTCGGGGTGGAACTGGACGCCCTCGATCGGCAGGGTGCGGTGGCGGAGCCCCATCACCAGCCCGTCGGGCAGGCGCGCGGAGACGATCAGCTCGCTGTCGGACGCGGGCTCATCCGCCGCGAGGGCGTGATAGCGCCCGGCGTCGAACGGCGAGGGCAGGCCGGCCAAGAGGCCGGTCGCGTCGTGCTCGACCTGCGAGGCGCGGCCGTGCATGGCGTTCGCGTTCGGGCCGACGGGCACGCCGAAGGCGACGGCGATGCACTGGTGCCCGAGACAGATGCCGAGCACGGGCAACGCGCGGCCAAAGGTGCGGATCGCCGCGGTCGAGATGCCGGCCTCATCCGGGCCCTGCGGTCCGGGCGAGACGATCAGCCCGGTCGGCTCCAGCGCCTCGAGCTCGTCGAGGCGCGTGCTGTGGGACGGCATGACCTTCGCGGCCACGCCCAACTCGGCGAGGCGATGCTGGATGTTGAGGACGAACGAGTCGCGGTTGTCGAGGATGATGATCACGGCAGCTCCCGCCACGTGCGAGCAAGCTCGTGGAGCGCCGCGGAACGCGCGAGCGCGATGCCCTCCACGGCGGCGATCGGGACCACGCCGCGCCCCGCCGTCAGGAGGGCCGCACCGTGCGCGCTGCGCAGCTCGTCGAGCCGGACGTCGCGCTCGGTGGCGTCGGTCTGCTCGAGCGCCCAGGCGCGCGTCACGCCGGGCAGGATGCCGCGGAGGTCCGGCACGGCGAAGCCGCCGTCCGCGGCGTGCAGGAGCACGCTGGCGCGGGTCGTCTCGCCGATCAGCCCTGTCGTCGAGACCAGCAGGGCCTCGCCGCCCGCCGCCGCCTCGGCCGCGTCGGCCCAGGCGCGGTCGGCCGTCTTCAGCAGCCGCTCGTCGCAGTCGGGGTCGTAGGAGCGGTCGATCATCAGCTCCACGGGCGTCGCAGGCCGCGGCGGTCGCGTCGAGGGGCGGACGCCCTCGTCGTCGACGTCAACGCGCAGCAGAAACGGCGGGTCGGTCAGGAGCAGCGCGTCCGTGAAGCACGCGTCGACGGCGGTGACCTGCGCGGGCGATGCGCCGCAGCGCGCCAGCCGCTCCAGGTGGCGTGCCCGCAGCCGGATGCGCCCGTCGTCGACGAGCACGGTCTCGAAGATCGGGATCACGATTCCCACCCCGCCAGCGTCGAGCGGGTGGCGGTGAGGAACGGCCGCGCCTTGACGAGCGTCTCCTCGGCCTCCTCGTCCGGGTCGGACAGCAGCGTGATCGCACCGCCGGCGCCGTAGCGGGCCTCGCCGTCGGCGACGGTCGCGGTGCGGATCGCGATGCTCGCGGTCAGCGCGCGCCGTGCCGGCTCGTAGGCGAAGACGGTGCCGCAGTAGAACCCGCGGGCATCGGCCTCGAGCCGGTCGATCAGCTCCATCGCGCGGCGCTTCGGCGCGCCGGTGATCGAGCCGCCCGGGAAGCACGAGACCAGCACGTCGGGCAGGCGCACGTCTTCCCGGACGATCGCCTCGACGGCGCTGACGAGGTGCATGACGTTCTCGGTCCGCTCGAGCTCGCAGAGTGCGGTGACGCGCACGGAGCCGGGCTCGGCCGTGGCGGTCAGATCGTTGCGGAGGAGATCCACGATCATGACGTTCTCGGCGCGGTCCTTCGCCGAGGCGCTCAGCTCCGCCGCCAGCGCATCGTCCTCTGCGGGATCGGCACTGCGGCGGCGGGTGCCCTTGATCGGCCGCGTCACCACCCGGCCGTCGGTGATGTGGAGGAAGGTCTCGGGGGAGACGCTCGCGATCTCCACGCCGTCCCCGGCCAGGTACGCGGCGTGGTCGGCGGGGGCGACGGCCACGAGGCGCTCGAAGAGGTCCCAGCCGCTGTCCTGCCAGGGGACGCGCACGACGTGGGTGAGGTTGATCTCAAAGGCCTCGCCGGCGCTGATCAGCCGTTGGACGTCGCGGGCGCGTTCCGCGTACTGCCCGCGCGAGAGGCCCGAGGTGGCGGTCCGCTCGGCGAGCTCGGCAGCTGCGGCCGGCGGGTCGTCGGCGGCGATCGCGGCGGCCAGGACGTCGCGCGTCGGGCCGTCCGGCCCGTGCACCTCCCAGCTGTCGTTGGCGGCGTCGTGCTCAGCGTACGTGCGGTGATAGTGGGCGAGCAGCGCCGGGTCGCGGGCCGGGTGGCGTCCGGCGATGCCGAGCAGGTCGAGGCCGGCGTCGTAGGCGATCGCGCCGATCCAGATGCCGGTGCCGTGCGCCTCGTGGACGAGCCGCGGGGGGATCGCGGGCAGGCCCGCGCCGGTCTCCAGCTGGATCGTCGCGTCGGGCGCGATGGCCAGCAGCGAGCGCGTGCCGAACGGCGTCTGGTGCGCACTGAGGAGCAGCGTGGGGCAGTGGCCGTCCGCGTGCAGGTGACGGGCTGCGCCGAGCGGAGTCGACATGCACGGGAGGGTATCCCACCGGCTGCGGCCGCAGCGGTTGGCGCTGCGATGTACCGGTCATGACCCCCCTCCTGATCCTGACTGGCGCCTCGCGCGGCATCGGCCGCGCCATCGCCGAGCGCGCTCTCGCGCGCGGCTTCGCGGTCGGCGCGCTGGCCCGCACCGCCGCCGACCTCGAGTCCCTCGCCGCCCTCGCACCCGACCGGGTGCAGGTCGCTGTGGCGGACGTCCGCGATCAGTCGGCGGTGGCCGCCGGTGCGGAGGCCGCGATCGCCCGCTTCGGCGCGCCGACGCTGGTCGTGGCCGCAGCGGGCATGCTCGGCCCGGTCGATCGGCCGTGGCTGCTGCCCGGCGACGCCCTCGCGGAGGCCCTCGCCGTGACGGTCGCCGGTACGGCCAACCTCGCCGCGGCGACGGTGCCGGCGATGCTCGCGGCCGGGGGTGGCACGTTCGTGGCCGTCTCGGCCTCCAGCGGCACTCGCGTCTTCCCGGGCTGGGCCGCCTACGGCGCGGCGAAAGCCGGGCTCGATGCCTACGTCCGCTACCTGGCCGAGGAGGCCGGCGACGCGCTGACGGCGTTCTCGTTCGTGCCCGGGCTGACCGACACTGCCATGCAGGCGGGCCTGCGCGAGCTCGACGCGGAGC
>CAJCBN010000467.1 GCA_903960645.1 uncultured Actinomycetes bacterium
ACCGCTCGGGCGCCTGTGTTTAGCTCGTGTGTTTACGGCGGTCAATGCGACAAAAGGGTCTGACCCCTTAGTCGCATCCAGACAGCAGCGTTCTCACCGAACCCGTCTCGCAGGCTCATAGGCAGAACACCTAGGCGAGATGCGCCGCGAGGCGCGCGAACGTCTGCACGCCGAGCGGATCGTGCTCGTCGCGCACGGGATGGATCGCGACGTGGTCGGCGCCGGCGGCGTGGTGGGCACGCAGGCGCTCGACGATCGCATCTTCGTCGCCCCAGAACACGAGCTCGTCTACGAGGCGGTCGGAGCCGCCGTTGGCGACGTCGTCCTCCGTGAAGCCGAGCCAGAGCAGATTCTTGACGTAGTTCTCGGCGCCGAGGTACCACTCGATCTCGGCGCGAGCCTTGGCGCGGGCGATGTCGGGGTCGGACTCGAGCACGACCTTGTGCTCAACGAGGAGCAGTGCCTCCGGTCCCATCACCTCGCGGGCGCGGCGCGTGTGGTCGACCGTGACGAGATACGGGTGGGCGCCAAGGGAGCGCTCGGCGGCGAGGCGGAGCATCGGCGGGCGTAGGCCGGCGAGTACGACGTGGATCGGCGGCTGATCGTCGCCGAGTGGCACGGCATCATCGGCCTCGTCCATGGCGTCCAGATAGCCGCGCATCGTGGCGACGGGCTTCTCGTAGACGTGGCCGCGGGCGGTGATCAGCGGACGGTGGCTGACGCCGAGGCCGAGGATGAAGCGGTCGTTCGAGGCATCGGCCAGCGTGCGCGCCGCCTGCACGGATGCGCGCGCGTCACGCGACCAGATGCTGGCGATGCCGGTGGCGATGTGCAGACGCTCGGTCGCGGCGAGGAGCGTGGCGGCGTTGGTGTACGCCTCGTGGCTGTCGAGCGTCTCGGGGTACCAGAGGCAGCCGTAGCCCGTCGCCTCGATCGCCTGTGCCGCCTCGCGCATCGCGGCGGCGGGGGCGTACGCGAAGCCGAACGACCACGCGCCCCACGGACCGATCGCGCTGCGGATCTGTGCGCGATCAGTGGCGAGGTCGGTGGTCATCGAGAGCGGGTAGGGAGAATCGAACTCCCGTATTCAGCTTGGAAGGCTGCTGCTCTACCATTGAGCTATACCCGCGGGCCGGCGCAATCGCCGTGCTGGAGCCGAAGTGTACGCAGGTGTGGGGTGTGAACACCCCAGCAGACGTGACTGTTTACATCTTTTAGTCTCGATTTACTTGCATTCGCGACTAAATGGTGTATAAATCGGGTACAGCAAGTCTGAAAGGACTCCCCTGATGGCCCTCGTCCGCCCGACCGATACCGATGAAGCACTCGTCGCCCGCACCGCTGCCGGCGACATGGATGCGTACAGCGAGCTCTACAAGCGGTACTTCGCCGTCGTCCGTGCCTACGCCCGTCGCCGCACGGGGGACATGGACCGTGCCGATGAGCTGACGCAGGAGATCTTCCTCGACGCCTGGCGCAGCGCCGGACGCTACGACCCCAAGGTCGCGCCTGTCGCCGCCTGGCTCCGCACCATCACCGCGCGCCGTGCCGTCGACTGGACGCGCCGCGCCGCCGTGCGCCCGCCGCTCGCCCAGCATGAAGGTCGCGAGGTGGTGCAGGACTCCCGCGACAGCGAGCTGGTCGACCGCATGGACTTCACCGAGGCACTCAAGGAGCTGCCGGAGGCTCAGCGCGAGACGCTCGCCCTGGCCTTCTACGGTGACCTGACGTACCCGGAGATCGCCGAGCGCACGAACACGCCGCTCGGCACCGTCAAGAGCCGTGCACTGCTTGGTATGCGCCGCCTCGCGACAGCGTCTGCTGCCGTCGACGCCCGCCCGAACATGGCACAGTAACGACATGAGCGAAGCACCCATTCTCATCACCGGCGCGACCGGCTTCATCGGTGGCCGCCTAGCCCGCCGCCTCGTCAGCGCCGGACTGCCCGTGCGTGCCATGGCCCGGCGGTCCGACGCGGTCGTCGCGCCGGGTGCCGAGCTGGTCGTCGGCGATCTCGGCGATCCGGCCTCGCTGGCCCGAGCCTGCGAGGGCGTCTCCGCGGTCATCTCCTGCGCCGCCATCACGGGTGACAAGAAGGCGCCGCCCGGCGGCTACGACCACATCAACGCCGACGGCATCATCGCCCTCGCGGAGGCCGCCACGGCCGCCGGCGCGGGGCGGATCATCCACTTCGGTGGCATCGACAGCGCCGGCTCCAAGCCGGGTCCGTACCTGACCGGTCGCCGCCGCGGCGAAGAGGGCCTCAAGGCCGCCGGTATCCCGTGGACGATTCTCCAGCCGTCGGTGCAGTTCGGTCCGCACGCGCCGTTCATCGCCGCCATGGCGGGCCTGGTCAAGGGCCCGGTCGTACCGGTGGCCGGCAACGGCCGCACGCTGATCCAGATGATCCACGTCGATGACGTCTGCCGCGCCGCGCAGGAATGCCTCACCGGTGACGATCGGCTCGGGCGCTACATCGAGCTCGGCGGCCGCGAAGCGCTCGCGTACGACCACATCCTCGACATCATCGGAAGCGGGATGGGCAAGCCCAAGGTCCGCAAGGTTCACGCGCCGATGGCGATCGTCAAGCTCCA
>CAJCBN010000468.1 GCA_903960645.1 uncultured Actinomycetes bacterium
GGGTCGGCGGCAAGCTCACTGCCACCGCAGGCGGCGAGGGTCGCGCCGAGCGCGACCAGGGCGAGGAGCGGAGCGAGACGGCGGAGAAGGTGCATGCGCCTATTCTGCCGGACTTCGCCGCCGCGTGGGCGGCGTTAGTGGAATAAAGCGGACGGCATTGCTATTTGTGTAATGCCGCTTTCACAAGAGTCGAGCACGTTTTACCCGACGCGTTTTTGTGAGATATGACAAACTCCTACCCATGACTGATTCCACTGCCAGCGCCAAGGGACCCCGTGGCTCCATCGGTCCGCAGACCTACGCCGCGGTCAAGAAGCTGATCGACGCGGGGATGAACAAGACGGAGGCCTTCGCACAGGTCGCGAAGGAGACCGGCCGCTCGACGGCGACCGTCACCACCACCTACTACCGCATCGCCAAGCGCCAGCCCGGTGGCGGCGGCGTCCGCACCTCGGCAAAGAGCGCGGTGCGCGGCACGCGTCAGGCGGCGACCGGCCAGGCCGCGAAGCTGGCGGCCGACGCGCGTGCCGCGATCGACGCGCTGCACGAGCACGTGGCGTCGCTCGAGGCGCAGCTCGAGGAGCTCGCCCAGCAGTCGCAGGAGCTCGAGCGCATCAAGAAGGCGCTCGGTCGCATCTGACCGCGCGCCGGGGCCGATCCCCGGTGCCGGCTACGCCGTCTCGAGCTCGACCAACAGCTTGCGGTAGGAGGCCAGCCGCGCCGGCTCGACGAGGCGCTCCACCGCGCAGCCCTCGTCGCCGACGTGCCGGCAGTCCGTGAAGCGGCACTGCTCGGAGGCCTCGGCGATGTCGCCGAAGGCCTCGGCCAGATCGGCCGGGGTGATGCCGGCCAGCGAGAAGCTGCGGATGCCGGGGAGATCGATCAGCGAGCCGCCCGTCGGCAGGTCGAGCCAGGTGGCGGTCGTCGTGGTGTGCCGTCCGCGTCCCGACAGCTCGTGGATCGCGCCCGTCACCTGACCACCGCCGGTCAGCGCGTTGACGAGCGTGGACTTGCCGACACCGGAGTGCCCCACGACCGCGGCGGTCCGTCCCGCCAGCAGCCGACGGACGGGCTCGGCGCCCTCGGCCGTGCGCACGTCGATGACGACGCCGTCTACGCCGATCGCCCGGTAGTCGGCGAGCACGACCTCAGGATCCTCAGCCGCACGACCGGCCAGATCGGACTTGGTGATCGCCAGCAGCGGCTCCATGCCGCCCCGCCAGGCCGCCACGAGGATGCGATCGATCAGGCCGCGCCGCAGCGGCGGGTCGGCGATCGAGGCGACGATCAGCACGCACTCGGCGTTGGCCGCCAGCACCTGGACCTTCATCGCCCGCTCGCCCTCGGAGCGCATGCGCTGCTGGCGCCGCAGCTCGGTCGTGCGGGGCTCGATCACGTCGATGCGTCCGCCCTCCTCCGCCTCGATCAGGAGCTGGACGCGATCGCCGGCGACCGGGCGCCGATCGAGCCGTCCGGCGAACTTCGCGATGTGCTCGACGCCCGCCTCCGTCCGCACTGCGGCGAGTCCGCCGCCGACGGCGAGGACGAGTGCGGGTTCGTGGCGTTCGCTCATGCGATCATCATCGTATGCCGTGGCTCCTCCTCGACGTCGCGTGGATCATCCTCTTCGCCATCGTCGGGCGCCAGAGCCACAGTGAGGGAACCGCGCTGGCGGGCATCGCCGGCGTCGCCTGGCCGTTCCTCGTCGGGTATGCCGTCGGGGCCTTCGCGCTGCGCCTCAACCGCGTGCCGCGCTCGCTGGCACGCGCCGTCCCGGTCTGGCTGCTGACGCTCGTGCTCGGCATGGCGCTCCGCACCGTCCAGAAGGGGCGCGCACCCGACCCCGCGTTCATCATCGTCGCCACGCTCGCGCTGGCGCTCGGCCTGCTCGGGTGGCGCGTGGTGGCCGCGATCGTGTGCCGACGACGAGCGGCACGCGCCCAGGCTGCTGCCACGGAGTAGGCGCCGGGCGCGATCCGCGGGCGGACACCACCTCCGCGCGGTTGTCATGTCCGCCTACGGACGCAGCAGCAGCTTGCCGCCGGCGCGGTTGTCCTTGATCCGCGCCACCGCCTCGCCGGCCTGCTCGAGCGAGAGCTCGTCGGCGATGATCGCCTCGAGGGTCCCCGCGGCGACGAGGGCGAACAGGGCCTCCATCGTGCGCGCGGTCGCCTCGGGCGCGACCGGCAGGCCGCTGTAGCCGATCACGCGCGCGTTCTTGCGGTACATCTCCTGCGGCGCAAAGGAGAACGCGGGACCGGCGCTGGCGCCGTAGAGCACCAGCGTGCCCTGGGCCGCGAGCAGCCTGACGCACGGCTCGGAGAACGCACCGGCGAGCGGATCGAGGATCACGTCGACGCCGTCGGGCGCGACCTCGCGCACCTCGGCCTCGAGCGCGTCGGCCGCGGCCACGATCACCTCGTCGGCGTAGCGGGAGATCTGGCCAACGCGATTCGGCGAGGAGGTCTGCGCGATCACGCGCGCACCATGGGCCCGCGCCAGCTGCATCGCGATCGTCGAGACACCGCCCGAGGCGCCGAGGATCAGCACCGTCGAGCCCGCACCGACCTCCGCGACCTCGAGGCAGTCGAAGGCCGTCACGCCGGGAATGCCGAGTGCGGCCGCCTGGGCGTCGGAGCAGCCCGCGGGAATCGCCGCGAGGGCGATGTCCGGCACGGCCACCTGCTCCGCCCAGGAGCCGTCGCGCACCAGGCCGCAGCCGGCACCACGGAACGCGACGCGCGCGCCCGTGGCCGTCGTGCCCACGCCCTCGCAGCCCGGCGTGCGCGGCAGCGGACCCGCTGCTGCCACGGCACCGTTTGCGATCCAGACGTCGAGCGGGTTGACCGCGCCGTACGTGATCGTCACGAGCGACTCGCCCGCGCCGATCGTCGGCTGGTCCACCTCCTCGACGACGAGCGGCTCGTCGTACGCGTGCTGGCGGACTGCGCGCATCAGACCGTTCCCACGGCGCCCATCAGGACGTACTTGACGTCGAGGTACTCGTCGATGCCGACCGAGCCGCCCTCGCGGCCGTAGCCCGACTGCTTGACGCCGCCGAATGGCGCGTTGGCGGCCGAGATGATGCCGGCGTTGGCGCCCACGATGCCGTACTCGAGGCGCTCGGCAACCCGCATCAGCCGCGCGTAGTCCTTGGTGTGGAAGTACGACGCGAGCCCGTAGATCGAGTCGTTGGCGAGCTCGATGACCTCGTCCTCCGTGTCGAACACGGTCAGGCCGGCGACCGGGCCGAACGTCTCTTCGTAGAAGATGTCCATCTCCCGCGTGACGCCGTCGAGGATCGTCGGGGCGTAGAACGCGCCCTTGGCGAACTCGCCCTCGGTCAGACGCTGGCCGCCCGTCACGAGCGTGGCGCCCTTGGCGATGGCGTCCTGCACGTGCTCGTCGGCCTTGTCGACGGCACGGCTATCGATCAGCGGTCCGATCACGGTGCCCTCGGCGAGGCCGTGGCCGACCTTCATCACCTCGACCTTGGCCTTCAGCTTGTCGCGGAAGGCGTCGTAGACGCCGCGCTGGACGAAGGCACGGTTGGCGCAGACGCAGGTCTGGCCGGCGTTGCGGTACTTCGAGGCAATCAGACCCTCGACGGCCTCGTCGAGATCGGCGTCGTCGAAGATGATGTACGGCGCGTGGCCGCCGAGCTCGAGGCTCAGCCGCTTGACCTGGTCGGCGGAGGCGCGGATCAGGTCCTTGCCGATCTCCGTGGAGCCGGTGAACGAGATCTTGCGGACGCGGGCGTCGCTGAAGATCGTCTTGGCGACCATGCCGGCATCGCGCGACGTGACGAGGTTCACCACACCGGCGGGAGCGCCAGCATCCTCGATGCAACGCAGCACGAGAGCGGCCGTAAGCGGCGTAGCGCTGGCCGGCTTGACGACGCTGGTGCAGCCGGCGGCCATCGCCGGGCCGAGCTTGCGGGTCATCATCGCGGCGGGGAAGTTCCACGGCGTGATCGCGGCGACGACGCCGACCGGCTGGCGCAGCACGAGCACGCGGTTGTTCGTGTTCATCGGCGGGGCGATCTCGCCGTAGATGCGCTCGGCCTCACCGGCGAACCACTCGAAGAAGGACGCGGCGTACTCGACCTCGCCCTTGGCCTCGGCCAGCGCCTTGCCCTGCTCCGACGTCATCGCGGTGGCGATCTCGTCAGCGCGCTCGCGCATCAGGTCGGCAGCCTTGCGGAGGATGCGGGCACGCTGGATGGCGGGCGTGGCACGCCAGCCCGGCAGCGCGGCGGCGGCGGCATCGATCGCGGCCTGCACATCCGCCTCGGTGCCGTTCGGCATCGAGCCGACCTTGTTGCCGGTCGCGGGGTCAGTGACGTCGAAGCGGGCCCCGCCCGTCGCGTCGATCCAGGAGCCTCCGATGAGGAGGTGCTCGTCGAGGTTGATCGTTGTCGCCATGGCTGGTCAGGCCTCCTTGTCTGGCGTCATCGTACGGGCTTTTCGACCCCTGCTCGCCGCACTCAGCCAACCGCGGACGCGGCGGTGCTCCACAGCGCCGGCCGCCAGCAGGCCGACGGTCACCGGCACGGTCGCGGGCAGGAGGTCGAGCGTGCCGAAGAGGAGCCCGAACGCCAGCCCCCCGAGCGCGCAGCCGAGCGTCGCGGCGATCGTGGCGCGGACGCTCGTGGCGACGATCGCCCCGACCAGTGCGGCGAGGTACACCTCGCCCCAGCCCATCGAGGCGCCGAGCAGCTCGCGCTGCTGCAGTCCCGGGAGGCCACGGGGCGGGACCGCACTGGCCAGCGCCTGGGCCACCGGACCGACCTGGACGGTCAGCACCTGGTAGATGTCAACGATCGTCGCGATGAGCACACCGACGACGAGCGCGGCCCGCGGCGCGATCCATCCGGTCAGACGCCCCAGGGACACGCCCGCCAGCACGATCAGCAGGTCGCCGGCCAGCTCCGTCCAGCCGCTCTCCGGCAGCCGCCAGGCGAGCAGCCAGAGCAGCGGCGAGACGATCGCCAAGGGCACCGCCCAGCGGCGCACGTGCAGCACGGCGAGGAGGGCCAACGGCGGCACAGCGAACGCGGCGAGGGTCGTGACCGCGGCGACGGCACCCGGGACCGCGCCGAGCACGATCACGCCACCGCCGATCGTGATCAGCGGCAGGAGGCCAAGCAGCGGGTGTCGCGGAATGCGCGGCAGGAGCGACGGATCGCGCACCAGCGGAATCACCGCCGCCTGCAGGAGGACGAGCACCGCGTAGGGCCAGCCGTAGGGCATGCCCATAGCCTAGGTGCGGGACGACCCGGGATCGTCGCCCCCTGCCAGCTCATCGGGGTGCGCAGATTCGAACTGCGGACCTCTCCGTCCCGAACGGAGCGCGCTACCAGGCTGCGCCACACCCCGAGCGCGAGGAGTATTGCAGAACACCGGCAGGCGACCGGGCGCATCCCCCAAGGCGCCCGGCGCGAGGAAGGCGGTCTCCCGGTACGGTGTGCCGCGTGACTGATCCGATTCGCATTACCCCCATCGGCGGACTCGGCGAAGTCGGGCGCAATATGACCGTCGTCGAGCATGACGGCATCCGCCTCGTGATCGACTGCGGCATCGGCTTCCCGCACGGCGAAGACCGCGGCCTCGGCGTCGACATCTTCCTGCCGGACGTCCGCGTCATGCGCGGCAAGCCGGTCGACGCCGTGCTGATCACGCACGCCCACGATGACCACGTCGCTGCCCTCGCCCACCTGATCCGGACGGGCACGCCGATCGGCCGCATCATCTCCCTGCCGTTCACCATCGCGATGGTCGAGGCGAAGCTGTCCGAGCACGATCTCCCGCTGCCCCCGCTCGTGGTCGTGCAGCCGGGTGAGCTGGTCGAGATCGGCTCCATTACCGCCGAGTTCATCCGCGTCGCCCACTCGATCCCCGATCCGACCGCGATCGCATTGCACACGAAGGCCGGCACGCTCGTGCACACGGGCGACTACAAGCTCGACGCCACCGGCCAGGACGTCCGCCGTCAGGTCGACCGCAAGCGCCTCACCGCGCTCGGCGACGCCGGCGTGATCGCGATGCTCGGCGACTCGACGAACGCCCAGCTGCCGGGACGCACGCCGTCCGAGGCCACCACGATCGAGCCGCTCAACGACGTCATCGACGAGGCCGCCGGGCGCGTCATCCTGACCAGCTTCTCGTCGCAGATCGACCGGATCGACCACGCCATGCGCGCCGCGGACCGCACGCACCGCCAGGTGATGCTGCTGGGCCGCTCAATCCGCCGCAACGTCAAGATCGCGGAGCGCCTGCACGAGGTGATGGCCACGAACCTGCCGACGCTGTCCCGCCGCGATATCGCGGGCGTGAAGTCGATGGTCCTCTGCACCGGCTCCCAGGCCGAGGAGTTCGCCGTGCTCGGACGCGCCTCGCGCGGTGAGCACCCGGACCTCCACATCGGCAACGGCGACACCGTCATCTTCGCCTCCCGTCCGGTCCCCGGCAACGAGGGACCCGTCGAGGAGATGCAGAACATGATGCGCATGCGCGGTGCACGCGTCGTCACGCACCATGATGCCGCGATCCACGTCTCGGGCCACGCCCGCGCCGACGAGATCAGCGAGATGATCCGCATGCTGCGCCCCCAGTCCGTCATTCCGGTGCACGGCGAGGAGGCCATGCTGCGCGCGCAGGCCGAGCTCGCGATCGAGAACGGCGTGGCACCGACCAACGTCCACGTCGGCCAGAACGGCGACGTCCTCGAGGTTGA
>CAJCBN010000469.1 GCA_903960645.1 uncultured Actinomycetes bacterium
AGCCCGGCCAGGTAGAAGCCCCGCTCGCGCAGCATCGCAATCGCGGCATCGCAGTCGAACGAGAGGTCGAGATCGACGAAGAGCGTGCCCGCCTCGCGCGCCTCGTCGGTCCACAGCCTGTGCTCGACGGCGCGGAGGTCACGCGCATCGGAGACCCAGATCGTGGCGCTGCCTGCCTGCTTCCAGTACGTCGGAAGGCCATCCACCTCGAGGGGCTCGACCTTGCTCGGATCCACAATCGCGTAGCCCGCGTCGTTCGCGATCTGCCGGAGCACGTCGGCGTACTGCGCCGGCAGAGCCGCCGTCAGCACCGGTGAGGCCGCGAGCGGCAGCACGGCGTAGAGCAGTGCCCCACGCGCCGAGGAGGCACTGTGATGGGCGCGCTGGGCCTCACCCATGGACGGCGGGGCGCCGCCGACCAGGAGGGCGGTCGGCTTATAGCCAGACCCGATGCCCAACCGCTGGCTCACGACATGTGCCGTGGTGGACTGCCCGTACAGCGCCGGCAGACCCATTCCCCGAGCGTGCGCGAGTGCGAAGTCGTGCAGATCGTTGTAGAGCCAAAGTCCGCGCCAGTCTTCGGCGATCACCGCCGCCAGCGCCTCGGCCGACTCGCCCGGCCCCATCACGCCGAGCGCGATGTGGCCGACCAGCTCGTCGCCGGCGTACGCGACGACGCTCGTGAGGATGCCGCGCTGCATCGCGATACCGATCAACAGTGGCCGGTAGAACTCGTCGTGCACGTAGTCCAGCCCGTACGTGTCGTACAGGAGCTGGGTGATGGCGTCGGCGTCGGCGGCCGTCGCCACACGGAGCGCGATCTCGTCGCGGGTGTGCGCATCCGCCATACGCCGCGTCGGCTTCCCGGCCTCCTCCGCCCTCCAGCCGTGGACACAGGCGACGTGGAGCTCGAGCCGCTTGCCCTCCTCCGCCAGATTGTCCAGCGTGGCCAGCGGGTCGAGCTCGCCGGCCGCGGCGAGGCCCGGCGGCAGCGGACCGAATGATCCACCCGCACGACGGGCGGGCCGGCCGCGATCGGATGCGGTCACGCGGATGCCGCTCGCGTCGAGCTCAAGCGCCACCATGATCTCGCCGTCGGTGCGGTCCGGGTACGAGCAGGTGCGACAGTAGTCGACGAAGCAGGCGACCGCGGACTGCAGGCGGGCAGTGGCGTCGTCATCGATCTCGGCCTCGGCCGCGAACTCCCGCGTGACGACCGCGGCCATGCTCGTCGCCGACGGAGACGACAGGAGAGTGACGGCTACGCGACGGGTCATGACCGCAAGCCTAGAACGATCGGTGCTGACCGGGGACCGCGACGGCTTCCCGTCGGCCACCGGCAGGCTAAGCGCGATTGATGACGGAGAATGTCGTTCAGGGCACCGATGCCCCCGCGCTTCAGGAGCACCCGTGTCCGATCACGCCGATAATCCACACCACTCGAAGCGCTGGGCGATTCTCGCTGTGCTCGGCATCGCGCAGCTGATGGTCGTGCTCGACTCGACCGTCGTCAACATCGCGTTGCCGTCCGCGCAGGCCGACCTCGGCTTCTCCGACGCGAACCGCCAGTGGGTCATCACCGCCTACGCGCTCGCCTTCGGCAGCCTCCTCCTGTTCGGCGGCCGCCTGGCCGACGTCTTCGGGCGCAAGAACGTCCTGCTCGCGGGCCTGGTCGGCTTCTCTGTCGCGTCCGCCGTCGGCGGCAGCGCCCCCAACTTCGAGGTGCTCGTGATCGCCCGCGCCGCGCAGGGCCTGTTCGGCGCGCTGCTCGCACCGGCCGCCCTCTCGACGCTCACGACGACGTTCACCGACCCCAATGAGCGCGGCAAGGCGTTCGGCATCTACGGCGCCATCGCCGGTGCCGGCGCGGCGATCGGCCTGATCCTCGGCGGCGTGCTCACCCAGTACCTGTCGTGGCGCTGGTGCCTCTACGTGAATCTCGTGCTCGCCATCCCGGCCGCCGCTGCCGCGTTCGTCCTACTCGTCAACCAGCGCCCTGCCGGCAAGCCGAAGCTCGACCTGCCCGGCACGTTCGCGGTCTCACTCGGCCTGCTCGCCATCGTGTACGGCTGCACCAAGGCGCAGTCCGACGGCTGGACCGCGCCTGTCACGCTCGCGCTTCTGCTCGGCGGCCTCGCACTGATCGCGATCTTCGTGGTGATCGAGATGCGCGTCTCCAACCCGCTGCTGCCGCTGCGCGTCGTTCTCGACCGGTCTCGCGGTGGCGCCTATCTCGGGCTCGGCCTCGCCTGCGTCGGCATGTTCGGCGTCTTCCTCTTCCTGACGTACTACCTGCAGCTGACGCTGATGTACTCGCCGATCAAGACGGGCTTCGCGTTCCTGCCGATGGTCGGCGGCATCATGGTGATGGCGACGCTCTCGACGGCGGTCCTGCTGCCGAAGATCGGCGCGCGCATCCCCGTCACCGCCGGCATGCTGCTGTCTGCCATCGGCATGGCGCTGCTCACCCAGATCGGCGTTGATACCGCGTACCTCACGCACGTCCTGCCCGGCCTCGTGCTCCTCGGCCTCGGCCTGGGCATGCTCTTCGCCACCTGCTTCGAGGTCGGCACGTCCGGCGTCGAG
>CAJCBN010000470.1 GCA_903960645.1 uncultured Actinomycetes bacterium
GCTTCAGCTCCCAATCGCTCACGGTCGTGTGGTACTCCTGCCACTCGGCCTGCTTCGTCTCCACGAAGTAGTCCAGGTAGTCGCGCCCGTCCATCGAGCCGAGCCAGTCGCGCAGCGGCTTATTCTTCTGCGCAGCCCGGGTGGCGTCGAGCAGGTTGGCCGGCAGCGTCTTGATGCGCTTTCGCTTGATCTGGGCCGGGGAGAGCTCGTACAGGTTGTCGAGATTCGGCTCGCCCGGGTTGGCGCTGCGGTCAACGCCGTCGAGGCCGCAGCCGATGATCGCCGCTGCCGCCAGATACGGATTGGCGGCACCGTCGGTCGAGCGGATCTCGATCCGGCCGGGGGCCGGGATGCGGATCGACTGGGTCCGGTTGTTCGCGCCGTACGTGGCGTAGGCCGGGGCCCACGTGGCGCCCGAGGTCGGCGCGCCGACGCCGATCCGCTTGTACGAGTTGACCGTCGGCGCGAGGATCGCGCTGAGGCCCTCGGAGTTGTCGATGATGCCGCCGAGGAACGCATAGGCGAGCTTCGACAGGCCGAGGCCGCGGGGATCCTTCTTGTCCTCGAACAGGTTCTTCTTGCCGGTCGGGTCCCACAGCGAGATGTGGAGATGGCCGCCGTTGCCCGTCAGGTTGGAGAACGGCTTCGGCATGAACGTCGTCAGCAGGCCGCGCTCCTGCGCCATGGCGTGAACCATGTAGCGGAAGAAGATCGCCTTGTCGGCCGTCCGGATCGCGTCGTCGTACTCGAAGTTGAGCTCGAACTGCCCGTTGGCGTCCTCGTGGTCGTTGGCGTAGTTGCCCCAGCCGAGACCGTTGAGGTTCTTCGACAGCTGCGAGATGAAGTCGTACGAGCGGGTGATGCCCTTCATGTCGTAGCAGGGCTGATCGAGCGTGTCGAGATCGTCGGCGAGGACGATCTTTCCGTCCCGCTCCTTGAGCAGGAAGAACTCGAGCTCCATGCCCATCTTCAGCCGGTAGCCCAGCTTGGCCGCCCGCGCATTGGCGTTCTTGAGGATCGTGCGCGGGCAGAAGTTGTACGGATCGCCGTCGATCGTGATGTCGCAGGCGAAGCGCGCCAGTCCCGGCTTGAACGGCACCGGGGTGTACGACTCCGGATCCGGGATCGCGGCGATGTCCGGCGAGGCCGGAGTCTGGCCGATCGGGCCGGCGGCGAAGCCAGCAAAGCCGGCGCCGTCGTCGAACAGCATGTCGATGCGCTCGGCGGGGACGAGCTTCGCGCTCGGCTTGCCGTGCATGTCGACGAACTGGGCGAAGAAGAACTCGATCTCGTCGGCCTTCGCTCGGCGGCGGGCCTCTTCTTTGTTCTTGGGCTGAGCCACGGTCATCTCCTCAAGTTGCGCGTGGTGAAAGGCATGCTAATCGAACCTTTAGTGGATGGAAAGGGACGCATTCTTACGACGCCGGATCGGCCGGGTCGTAGGGGATGACGACGACCTCGATGCCGTCGGCGCGGAGCTTCCGTGCCAACTCGGCCCCGAGGTCACCCTCGACGAAACGACGGAGTCCGCTGTGCTGCGTCTCGTCGGTGATGATCGTACGTGCGCCGCGGGTGCGGGCGATGCGCGCGATGGTCTTGGTGCCCTTGCGGGTCACCGCGACCTGCCCGTCCGTCTCGCCGCCGGCCGCGATGATCGCATCCACGGCCAGGCCGACCCAGTCGTGCCGTGCCTTCAGTTCCTGCTTGGTCGGCATCAGGCCGGGGTTGGGCAGGCCGAACTGTGTCCCGTAGATGCGGGCAATGGTGACGACGGCGACGGGCCCGGAGGGGGAGCGGGCGATCGCCGCGGCGGTCGCCCCCGCCGAGAACCACCGCCGGCC
>CAJCBN010000471.1 GCA_903960645.1 uncultured Actinomycetes bacterium
CCTTGATCAGGAACCAGGCGGCGCGCTCGACTTGGGGCAGCGACTTGAGCTTTGCGATCGATTGGCGCACGAAGCGGGCCTGCTGCGGATACGTGGCCGCGCGGGTGATGCCGCGGGCGGGTGTCTGCAGGCCGAACTCGGTGATCCAGATGGGATAGCGACGGCCGAAGATCGAGTTGGCGACGTTGATGAAGGTCTCGAAGTTGCCGATGGTGATCGAATAGGGGTTCGTCCGGCTCTCATTGACGCCATCGCGGATGCCGAGCGACGGCACGCGGTTGTAGGGGTGCATCGAGAGGACGTCGAACTTCGCGTTCGCGCGCTTCATGCCCTGCATGAACTGCACCGGCGTGAGGCTGGAGGGGCCGCCCTGCTTGTACATGGCGCCGGCGACGATCGTCGGCTTGAACGCCACCGCGCGGTCAACCTCGGAGCGGACCGCGTTCAGCAGTTGGACGTAGTTGCGGGGCGAGACCGGCTTGCCATTCTGGAACTGCGGACGGAAGGCGAAGTAGGCGTTCGGCTCGTTCCAGGTCTCGTAAGCGCGCACGCGCGGCAGGGGCGACGTCGCGCCTGGGGGCACGTACGTGCCCGAGTAGCGCTTGGCGACCGCGTAGACGAAGTTGCGCCAATCCTTCATCCGCGGCATCTGCGTGGCGATCGCCGTCTGCTGCCGCGTCGACGAGGCCCAGCGCGGCGTCTTCCACAGCGTGAACATCACGCGGTCCTGCAGCCCGCGGGCTGCGGCGTTCTGCACGAAGTGGTCCGTCTGCGCCCAGAAGTAGGCGGGATCGGCCGGGTTGCGCGGATCGCGCGGGCGCTGCACGGCGATCTGATCCCACTGCATGTCCCAGCGCATGAAGCCGACACGCAGCCGCACTGCGTCATCCCAGAAGGCCGCTGAGTCGGTCGACGCGTACGCGTTATCGAGGAAGCCGACCTGCAGGTTGGCCTTCGCCGAGGCAGCGCCCGGAACGGCGAGCGCTCCAAGCAACGCCGCGGCGATGAACAGGAGACGGAGTGGGGAAGGGCGGACGGCCATAGAGAGGATCCGACCGTGCCACACAGAGGCGGCACGGTCGGGATTGCGCTGCACTAGCGAATCGGCGACGGCCTCAGCTTGTCGGCCGCCGAGATCCACGAGTTGAACGACGGCTTGTTCGTGCCGTCCGCCTTCTGGAGGCCGGTGGTGTACCACGCGCCGGGCTTCGGCACGTTATCGCGCACCAGGAACCAGACCATCTTCTCCACCTGCGGCAGCTGACGGAAGCGCATGATCGACTCGTACGCGAACTGCGCCTGCTGCGCCGGCGAGACCGTGTACTGCGTCTTGCCAGCAGCGGGCGTGGCCCAACCGATCTCGGTCACCCAGATCGGGTACTTCTTGCCGAAGATCTGGTTGGCACGGGTGATGAACGTCTGGAAGTTGCCGACCCCGACGAAGCGCGGCGTCTGCGTGCTCTGGCCGATTCCGTCCTTGAGGCCCAGCCGCGGCGTGTTGTTGTACGGGTGCATCGACAGCACGTCGAACTTGGCACCGGCGGCCTTCATGCCCTGCATGAACTGGATCGGGCCGGGGTTCCCCGGGTTGCCCTGCTTGTAGAGGGCGCCCGCGACGAACGTCGGCTTGAACGAGACCGCCTTGTTGACCTCGCTCTTGAGTGCGTTCAGGAGCTTGACGTAGTTGGCCGGAGACACGAACTTGCCGTTCTTGCGCTGCGGCTGAAAGGCGAAGCTGGCGTTCGGCTCGTTCCACGTCTCCCACGAGGTGACGCGCGGCAGCGGCGTGGTCGAGCCGGGCGGTATGTACGTCCCCGAGTAGCGCGTGGCGCAGGCGGCGACGAAGTTGCGCCAGTCGGTCAGGTTCGGCATCTGCGTGGCCTTGGCCGACTTCGCCTTGGTCGCCCACGTCGGCGTCTTCCAGAGCGTGAACATGACCCGATCCTGAAGGCCGTGCGCAGCCGCGGTAGTCACGAACTGATCGGTCTGCGCGAAGTGGTAGGCGGGATCCTCGGGGTTCCGGGGATTGGCCGGCCGCGTCACCGCCATCTCACCCCACTGCATGTCCCAGCGCATGAAGCCCACATCCAGCTGCTTCGCATCGGCCCAGAACTGCGTGGGGTAGGTGCCCGCGTAGGCGTTGTCGAGGAAGCCAACCTGCAGATTGCTCTTCGCCGAGGCGAACGCAGGCGTGACGAGCACGGCCGCGAGCGCGGCAAGCATGATCAGAAAACGTCGGGCGGTCGCTCGGCGCAGGGCCATACGGGAAATCCTCTCTCGGGTGAACAGGACCCATCGTGCCACACGCCGATACGGGTATCGCGGCCCGGAGACGATCTTTGCCAAATTGCTACGGTTTGCACACATGGAGCCACTCAACCGCCCCGCCGTGATCGTCGCCGACATGCTTGTCGACTTCATCACCGGCGCGCTGGCCAACCCGCCCTCGCAGGGGATCGTCGCGCCGCTGGCCACGCTGCTCGCGGGCGCCCGCAGCCGCGGCTGGCCTGTCTGTTACGTCAATGATGCGCATCTGCCGGGCGATACCGAGGAGCGCTTGTGGGGCGCGCACGCCATGGCGGGCACCCCCGGCGCGCAGGTGATCCCCGAGCTCGCACCGCAGCCCGGCGACGTGCAGTTCGCAAAGCGCTGGTACTCGGGCTTTCACGAGACCGGCCTCGACATGTACCTCCGGCAGCATGGCGTCGACACCGTCATCCTGACCGGCCAGCACGCCCATATCTGCGTGCAGCACACGGCGGGTGAGGCCTTTATCAGCGGCTACCGCGTCGTGCTCGCAACCGACTGCATCTCGGCGTTCACGCCGGCCGATCAAGCCGCCGGCATCGCCTACATGGAGCAGATGTACGGCGCTGAGTCAGCCGTCGTCGCCGACCTCCTGCAGTCGTCCGCCGCGAACGTCGCCTAGGCGGAGCGGTGGGCATCGTCGCGGTCGTCGGATCGATCAACGTCGATGAGGTGGTGCGCGTCGAGCGGCTGCCGCGCGAGGGTGAGACCGTCTCCGGTGGGGAATTCGATCGTCACGGCGGCGGCAAGGGCGCCAATCAGGCGGTAGCGGCCGCGCGCGCCGGCGCGACGGTGCGCATGGTCGGCTGCGTGGGCGACGACGCGATCGGCGATGCCGCCCTGGCCGAGCTGCGTGCCGCCGACATTGATGTCGAGCACGTCTCCCGCAGCACCGAGGCAGCCACGGGTGTCGCGCTGATCGTCGTCGATCGCGACGGGCGAAACCAGATCGCCGTCGCTCCCGGCGCCAACCGGCTGATCGCGATGCGGCCGGGCGCGCTCGTGGGTACCGACGGTGTGGCGCTGCTCTCGTTCGAGGCGCCGGATGCCGCGCTCCGCCACGCTGCGGCCGTCGCGACGGATGCGGGCTGGCGGCTCGTCGTCAACCCAGCGCCGGCTCGGCCAATCCCGCCCGAGCTGCTCGCCGCGCACCCGATCCTCGTCCCGAATGAGCACGAGGTGTCGGAGCTGACCGGCCTGGCCGATCCGGAACAGGCCGCCCGCGCGCTGCAGGCACAGAGCGGCGCGCCGGTGATCGTCACGCTGGGTGCCGCCGGTGCGCTGTTGGTCGACGGCGACACCGCCACGCAGATCGCGGCTCCGGTCGTCGAGGCGATCGACACCACCGGGGCCGGCGACGCGCTCTGCGGCACGCTGGCTGCGCGGCTGGCCGCTGGAGATCCGCTCGGCCTGGCCCTCGAGCAGGCGATCGCCGCGGCCTCGCTGAGCACGACGACCGTCGGCGCCCGCTAGCTGACGGTCA
>CAJCBN010000472.1 GCA_903960645.1 uncultured Actinomycetes bacterium
GGCAGGACCGACAGCAGGGTGCGCGCACGCTGCTGCTCGCCCTCGGTGACGGCTACGGGGAGGCGTCCGATCACTACGTCACCGCGTGGGCCTGGCGCCTCGCCGGCGCCTCGCACGACGCCCAGCAGCGACGCGTCGCCAGCGCGCTCGAGAACGGGCGCGACCTGGTCCGCAGCCTGGCCGGCAAGACCGGGGAGGAGGCGCGGGCCCAGGCCAAGGCGCTCGTCGCGATCGTCGACGAGCAGCCGCTCGACGTCGGCGCCGCGTTGCTGGCCTGCGTGCGGACCACCGATCCGTCCGCCGAACGCGTGCTCGACGACGCCAGCATCCGCCTCTCCGCCGATCCGCGTGCGCTCGCCGCGGCCCTCGGCTCGAACGTACCGCTGCCGCGTGGCGTCAAGCGCCCGACGCGCTCGCGCGTGACCGCGGCGGCGCTGTCCGGCTCCGCGCTCCCGTCGGCGATCGGTGCGCTGCCGAACGAGGCCGCGCACGAGGAGCCCAAGAAGCGTCGTCGTCGCCGGCGCAAGAAGAAGGGCAACGGCGAGGCCCCGAGCGAAGAGGGTGGAGTGGTACTGGCTGCCGACGCCGTCGCGGACGAGGGAGCCGACGCCACGGCCGACGTCGCGGTCGCCGACGCCACGGCCGACGTCGCGGTCGCCGACGCAGAGCCGCTCGCGGTGGCGCCGGTAGACGAGGCCGCACCGCAGCCGCGCAAGCGCACGCGCCGCACGAAGGCCGCCGCGGCGGCGCCGACTGACGAGCCGCTCACGGTCGACGCAGAGCCCGAGACGCCTGCACCTGCGCGTCGCGGTCGCCGCCCGCGAGCCGCAGTCGAGGCGCCGATGGATGAGCCCGTCGCTGTCGCTCCCGAGTCCGAGGCGCCCGCGCCGAACGCCGAGGAGGCACCGAAGCCCAAGCGCCGCCGCAAGGCGAAGGCAAAGGCCGAGGGCGACGCAGTCGACGGAGACGTCGTTGCGGCGGTGGAGGCACCGGTGGAGCCGGTCGCGGAGTTCACCGCCTCCGGTATGCGTCGCGTCGTGATCGACGATGCCGACGACGCCACGTTCTCGACGGATGGTCTGGCGCCGAAGCGCGGTCGCGCCAAGGCCAAGCCGCGCTCGAAGCCGAGGGTCATGCCGCGCCCGGTATCGGCGCCCAAGCAGCCGGACAGCGGCTCGACGGAGCCGGCAGAGATCCCCGAGTGGTAGCGCGTGCGTCGTAGGGTGGAGCGCGCCGCGGCCGAGCCGCGGGTCCCCGCCTACTTGTAGCGGTACGTGATGCGACCCCGGGTGAGGTCGTACGGGCTGAGCTCGACCTTGACGCGGTCGCCGGGCAGGATGCGGATGTAGTGGCGCCGCATGCGACCGGAGATGTGGCCGAGCACCTCATGCCCATTGTCGAGCATGACGCGGAACATGGTGTTCGGAAGCGACTCCGTCACCTCGCCCTCGACTTCGATCTTCTCTTCCTTCGTCACCTGTGCTCCATGCTCGACTGTTGGTCATGGTACTCCAGTCGCGCACGAGGCGACCCCGCCAGCCTGTAACGTCAACCGCATGACCGTCATGACCTCGGATGAGCTGGGCCGCTATGCGGATGCCGTCATCGATACCTGCCTGCACATCAAGAAGGGCGACATCGTCGCCATCCACGGCGAGCCGGGGTCCCGCCCGTACGTTCACGCGCTCGTTGATTCGGCCTACGCCTCGGGCGCGCGCTTCGTCGATGTCCTCTACGTCGACCCGGTCATCCGCCGCGCGCGCATCACCGGCGCCAAGAACGTGGACTCGCTGACGTGGACGCCGCGCTGGCACCTGACGCGAATGAAGGACCTGATCGCGGCGGACGCCTCGCTGATCTCGATCGCGGGCGAGGAGAACCCGGGGCTGATGAAGGGTGTCGATCCCAAGCGCGCCATGCTGGAGATGACGGCACGCATGCCGGGTCGCGAGGCGTACCTGAAGGCCGTCGCCGCCGGCACCGCGCGCTTCTGCGTCGTCGCCTACCCGGCGCCGGGCTGGGCCAAGCAGGTCTATCCGAAGCTGTCGGTCGAGCGGGCGCAGCGCGCGCTCGCCAAGGATCTCCTGTCGTTCTGCCGGATCGGCGCCGCCGACCCAGCCGGAGCGTGGGGCACGCACGTCGAGAACCTCGTCAAGCGGGCTGCACTGGTCAACAAGCGCAACTTCACCCAGTTGGAGTTCCTCGCCCCGGGCACCGATCTGCGCGTCGGCCTGGCGCCGAAGACGCGGTTCTGCGCGGCCGAGATGAAGACGCCGAACGGCCGCCGCTGGTGCGCGAACCTCCCGACCGAGGAGGTCTTCGCGAGCCCGGACTACCGCTACACGGAGGGGCACTTCACCTGCACGCGCCCGCTCTCCCTCGACGGCCAGATGTTCGACGGCATCAAGGCGGAGTTCAAGGGCGGCGAGCTGCAGCGCATCCAGGCCAAGACGGCGAAGCAGCGCGAGTACCTGGCGGCCTACTTCGCCCGCGACAAGGGCGCCGGCCGTCTCGGCGAGGTCGCCCTGGTCGACAAGGCCTCGCGGATCGGCCAGGCGAACCGCGTGTACCACACGACGCTGCTCGACGAGAACGCCGTCGCCCACGTCGCGTTCGGCTCGGCCTACGGCGCGACGCGCGTCCCTGACGCGCGCATCACGGGCGACCGCGGCCTCAACGTCTCAAAGATCCACGTCGACGTGATGATCGGCTGCGACGACCTGACCGTCACCGGCACGACCGCCAAGGGCGAGCGCGTGCCCATCATCAAGACGGGTGCCTGGGTCCTGAAGTAGGCCGCGCCAAGCGGCGGCCTCGCTCGCGGCTGGACAGGATGGGCCCGGGCCCACCGTGTCATGGCCCGTTTCCCTGCACTGGAGCCAAATGACGAGATCGGCGTGTGCGAGATCCGCA
>CAJCBN010000473.1 GCA_903960645.1 uncultured Actinomycetes bacterium
AGGTCGGCCGGCAGCTCGCGCACGGTGGGGCGCATCGTCGGCGGGCTCTTCGGTCGGGGTTCTGTGGGGTTCATGTCTGGTTTCTGCTGGGTGGGTGCGGGCACAAAAAAGGCTCCCTCGTTGGGGAGCCCGGGCGAAACGGATCAGCGGTGCGCGTCAGCGCACGGGATCCCGCCCGGGCCTGCACCACCACCACGCGTTACTGAGGATTCCCTGCATGGCTCTGAGGGTGCCACGGGGGAGGGCTTCTGTCAAACCGCGCGTGGTAGCCTCCAGCCGCTGCCGCACGCTGCGGTTGCCCACTTCCCCGGAGGCTCCCGCGTGGCCCGTACCGTTCTCGTCAGCGCAGTTCGCACCCCCTTCTGCCGCCTCGGCGGCGATCTCGCCGGTGCGAGTGCCGTCGATCTCGGCGTCGCCGCCGCGACCGCGGCGATCGAGCGCTCGGGCGTCGCCCCGGCCGATATCGACTACTCGTTCATCGGTGCCGTCGTGCAGGCGGGCCAGATGCACGCGATGGCGCGTCAGGTGACGACGCGCGTGGGCATCCCCGTCGAGAGCGGCTCCGAGACGATCAACAAGGTCTGCGCCTCGGGCCTGCGCGCGATCGCCCTGGCCGACTACCTGATCCGCCTCGACGAGGCCGAGATCGTGCTGGCCGGTGGCATGGAGTCGATGACGAGCGCACCGTACATGGCCCTCGGCGCCCGCGCGGGCTATCGCTTCGGCGACCAGCACCTCGTCGACGCGGTCCTCCACGACGGTCTCCGCGATCCGTGGACGCAGCGCGTGATGTACGACCAGGCCAACGAGGTCTCCCACGAGCTGGGCCAGACCCGCGAAGAGCTCGACGCATGGGCGCTGCGCTCGCACCAGCGCGCGGTCGCCGCGATGGAGAGCGGTGCCTTTGCCGCCGAGATCGCACCAGTCACGATCCGCGAGCGCAAGAGCGAGCGCGTGATCGACCAGGACCAGGGCCCGCGTGCCGACTCAACGCTCGAATCGCTCGCCAAGCTCGGCCCCCTCACCGAGGGCGGCACGCATACGGCGGGCAACAGCCCGGGCGTCACGGACGGCGCCGCGATGGTCGTCGCCGTCTCTGAGGACGTCGCCAAGGCCCGCGGCCTCAAGCCGCTGGCGATCGTGCGCTCCAGTGCCGTGGCCGCCGATATCACGCGTCGTCTGGCCTGCGCGCCGTCGACTGCGGTCGATGCGGCGCTGGCCAAGGCGGGCCTCACCGTGGCGGACATCGACATGCTCGAGGTCAACGAGGCCTTCGCGTCGATTGCTCTCAACACCGTCAAGACGCTCGGCATCGACCCGGAGCGCGTCAACGTCCAGGGCGGCGCGGTCGCGCTCGGCCATCCGGTCGGCGCCAGTGGCGCGCGCCTCGCGGGCACGCTCGTGCACCAGCTCGGGCGGGCCGGCGGCGGCATCGGCGTGGCCACGATCTGCTCCGGCGGTGGCCAGGGCGATGCGATGGTCCTCGAGGTCCTGCCGGCGTAGCGTCGGCCGTGGGCCGCGCTGCAACGATTGGAACACCATGAGCTCCCCCAACGATGACATCGTCGTCCGCCTCGACCGCATCTACACGCGCGGCGGCGATCTCGGCGAGACCAGCCTCGGCGATGGCCACCGCGTGGCCAAGCACAACACCCGCGTGGCCGCCTACGGCACCGTCGACGAGCTGAACGCCTCGCTGGGCGTCGCCCGCCTGCACTCGGCGGGCACCCCGGCCGATCCGTGGCTCGTGCGCATCCAGAACGACCTCTTCGACGTCGGCGCCGACCTCTGCGTCCCGCCGCCCCCGGAGGACGACGAGAAGCACCGCTCGCGCCTGCGCGTCAGCCCCGACCAGGTCGCCTGGCTGGAGGAGCGCATCGACGAGGTCAACGGCGCCCTGCCGCCCCTCACGTCCTTCGTGGTCCCCGGCGGCACCCCGCTGTCGGCCTATCTCCACGTGGCCCGCACGGTCTGCCGCCGTGCCGAGCGCGACGCCGTCGCCCTCGCCGCCCAGGAGCCCATGACACCCGAGGTCATCACGTACCTCAACCGCCTGTCCGACCTGCTCTTCGTCCTGGCGCGTGCCGCCAACGGCGA
>CAJCBN010000474.1 GCA_903960645.1 uncultured Actinomycetes bacterium
CGCGGATCGAGGCCGCTGAGGTCGAGCGAGGCGACGTCGGGTAGGTCCATACCACGCCCGCGCAGCATGGTGCCCTGGGCATCGAGGGCGCGCAGGCCGAGGCCGATCAGGAGCCCGAGACCGCCATCCGTCGTCGCCGAGCCGCCGAGGCCGATCACGATCCGCGGGGCACCACGGTCGAGCGCGGCGAGCACCATCGGTGCGATCCCGGCGCTCGTCGCCCGCAGCGGATCACGGCGGTTGCGCGGGATGTGCATCAGACCGATCGCCTCGGCCCCCTCGACGATGCACGTGCCGTCGGGGAGGACGCCGAGCGTGGCGGTACGCGGTCGGCCCAGCGCGTCGCGGGTGCGCACCGAGACGCGCTCGCCGCCGCGCCCGCGCACGATCGCGTCGCAGGTTCCCTCGCCGCCGTCGGCGAGCGGATGCTCGATCGCCTCCCAGCCGGCGGCGCGTGCGCCGGCGGCCAGCGCGGCGGCCGCCTCGTGGGCGTCCAGCGCGCCACGGAGCTTGTCGGGTGCGCAGAGGGCGACGGGCATTAGCCCAGAAGGTACAGGGACGACAACGGCACGCTGGCGACCGGCGGGGTCTCAACCGACACCCCGTCGACGGTCACCGCGTGGGTGTCGGGGTCGACCCGAACGGCGGCGAGTCGCGAGTTGCGGACCATGTCGGCGGGGCCGAGCGCGCGGTTGCCGTGGACGGCGACACGCCGCTTCGTCGTCGGCAGCGCCGCTGCACCGTCGCCGGCGAGCGCGGCCTGGCTGGTGAATGCCACGGAGAGGCGGGCTGGTGCAGTCCCGATGGCACCGATCTGCGCGGCCACCTGGGTCGGCTGCGCGAAGGCGGTGACGGCGTTGGGATCGCCGACCACGCCCCACGTCGGAAAGCCCGCCTTGAGCACGAGAAACGGCTTGACGGCGAACCAGGCGGGATCCCAGAGGACGATGTCGGCGAGCTTGCCGACCTCCAGCGAGCCAATCTCGTGCCCCATGCCGTGGGCGATGGCGGGATTGATCGTCGTCTTGGCGAGGTACTGCAGTACGCGGGCGTTGTCGTTCGGTCCGTCAGCGCCGCGAGCATCCTTCATGACGCTGGCCAGCTGGAACGTGCGCCGCAGCGTCTCGCCGATGCGTCCCATGCCCTGGCTGTCTGAGGAGGTCATGTGGATCAGCCCGAGGTCGTGGAGCACGTCCTCGGCCGCCATCGTGGCGGGGCGAACGCGGTCGAGTGCGAGCTGGTGGTCGCCCGGCAGGTCCTCGTGCAAGACGTGCACGAGTTCGACCATGGCGGCGTGCTCGGCGGCCGTGTTGATGCCGTAGGGGAACGTCGGATTCGTCGACGAGGTGAGGATGTTCGGCTCACCAGCCAACCGCATCACGTCGGGAGCGTGACCGCCGCCGGTGCCCTCGATGTGGTACGCGTGGATGGTGCGCCCGTCGATCACGCGGAGCGTGTCGTCGACGAGCAGCCCCTCGTTGAGGCCGTCGGTGTGCAGGCAAACCTGCACGTCATGGGCGTCCGCCACGCGCAGGGCCATATCGAGCGCCGTCGCGTTGGCACCCACGTCCTCATGGATCTTGAGACCCCCCGCTCCCGCCGCCAGCATGCGCTCCAGCGGCTCGGGGCGGCTCGACGAGCCA
>CAJCBN010000475.1 GCA_903960645.1 uncultured Actinomycetes bacterium
GCGATCGAGCCGCAGCCGAGCAGGAAGATCACGATCGCGCACAGCCCCGAGATCGCGAACACCTCGGGCTGCGGGATCAGAAGCCCCGCCACGAAGGCGATCAGTGCGAGCACGCTGATCGTGATGCGCAAGGTCTTCATGTACTCATCTTCGCGTGGGTTGCGTCCGTGGGACGGATCGCAGCCGTCGGGCCGGTGTGTGCGTCCAGCCACTCGAGCAGCGGGCGCGTGGCAACGGCCGGCTCGTAGCGCTGACGCACGAGCGCACGCCCCGCGTCGGCGAGGCACTGCCAGAGCGCGGCGTCACCGGCGACACGCAGGTACAGCTCGGCGAGCTCGGCATCGGTCTCCCCGACCAACAGGTGCTCGCCCGCCACGGCACCGAGCCCGGTCGCGCCGAACGGCGTCGTCACGACGGGCAGACCGGCGGCGAGGGCGGCGACGATCTTGCTGTTGATACCGGCGCCCCACTCGATGGGCGCGACGAGCGCCACGTGTGCGGCATGGAAGGCGTCGAGATCGTCGACCCACCCGCAGACGCTGATCCCCGGTCGGCCGCTCAGCGCCACGAGCTCGGGCGGCGGAAAGGCGCCGCCGATGGTGAGCGTCTCAGCCGGTGCCGCTGCACGAACGCGAGGGAAGACCTGCGCGCCGAGCCGCAGAGCCGCATCGATGTTCGGGACGTGCCGGAAGCCACCGACGAAGGCCATGCCATGCCGGGCGCTGCGCGGGGCCGGGGCGGTCTCGACGCGGTACATCACCGGGACGAGTGCGGTCTCGACCCCAGGCGCACGCTCGCGCACGACGCGTGCCTCATCCTCGGAGACGGCGAGGACGAGATCGCTCGCCGTGAAGGCCGCCAGCTCGAGGCCGGCGACGACGTCGACGAAGCCGTCGGCGCCTGCCCCACGGCGCTCGTTGCGCGCGCGTGCCCGATCGGCGTGAAGATCGACGGTGTCATAGATGAGCTGGCTCTGCGGCCACGTGCCTTTCAGATGGAGCGCGAAGGCGCCGAACGTCTCGGGGCGGCTGAGCAGGATCGCCTGCGGCGGCCGTGGGAGCGCGGCCACGACCCCATCGAGCCCGGCCACGACACGGCAGGCCTCGGCCCGCAGGTCGTCTGCCACCGGCGATGCGTCGTCGAGGTCGAGTGCGGCGAAGACGACATCCCACCCCTCGGCGAGCAACGCGCGCACGATGCCGCGCATCCGCGTCGAGCCGCCCTCGAGGTCGTCGCGCGGGAGCTGCAGGTCGCTGACGACGATCGACCGCTCGCGCGTGCCGGCCGCGACGGGCACGGCGTCGGCGCGTCGCACCAGCTCGTCGCCCCACTTCCGGAGCAAGCGCCGGCGGCCGAGCGCCATCAGCACGTCTTTGGTGGGGCCGCCGTCGGTGCCGTAGGACTGCCCCGCGAGGTGGACGACACGCGCGGCGGGCTCGACGCGGATGCGGAGACCACGAGCACGAACGGCCAGACACAGGTCGGCGTCCTCGAAGTAGGCCGGGGCGTAGCCCGCATCGAAGCCGCCCACCGTCTCCCACAGCTCGCGGCGCAGGGCGAGGCACGCGCCCGACACGTAGTCCACATCGGCGCCGACGATGGTCGGATCGTCGCCGGCGAGGCCCGTGCCGAGGATCTGCGGGATCCCGTCGCGTCCGAGCAGCCCGCCGGCCTCGGCGACGCGCCCGTCGGGATGCAGGAGCAGTGCGCCTGCGATACCCGTCCTCTCGTCGGCTGCGAGCGTGTCGAGCAGTGCACTGAGCCAGCCGGGTTGCGGCACGGTGTCGTTGTTGAGCAGCACGATCACATCGCCGCGAGCACGGGCAGCGCCGGCATTGACGGCGCCGACGAACCCTGTCCGTGCAGCCAGCCGGACGTACTCGACGCCGGGCACGCCGGCGAACACCTCCGACCGGTCGAGCGAGCTCCCGTCATCGACGACGATGAACTCGAGCGAGTGATCCACGCTCGTGGTGCTGGCCGCCTCCAGGCACTGCAGCGTCAGCTCGAACTGTTCGTGGAAGGGGATGATGATCGACGCGTCGAGCCTGCCCTCGGCGCGCCAGGCCAGGCCGCGCAGTGGTGGAATCGGGTACACGCCGCCGCCACCGAGCCGACGGCGGGTGCTGCGTCGCAGGGCGCGCCCGAGGACCGCGCGGCGCGTGTGGGCGAGGCCGGCTTCGAGCGGCGTGGCCGCAGCCGTTGCCGCGGGGCGCTCGGCGATCACCTCCTCGAGCGAGTGGATACCGATGTCGGCACGCAGGGCGCGTCGCACGATGATCGTCTCCTGGTAGCGGTGCACGCGATGGGCGGCCCAGGCGCGGCGCAGCGCGTGCTCGGCACCGGAGGTGGTCCAGCGCTCGCCCGGTCGCTGCGGTGCGCGCCCGTTGTCGGCGCGCGATGAGCCGCCAAGGCCAGGTGGCATGCCCATCGCGTCATCGCCATCCTCCGCACGCGACGCGTCGCCGGCAAGCCCGACCGGCAGCGCGAGGAACTCTCCGAGCCGCGGCCGCGGCTCGAGCGTCTCCCAGTGGAGGAGCGCGCGGACAACCCCGTCCCATGCCATCACCGTCGCGATCGCGCGGGAGAGATCGCCGTCGGCCTCGGGGTCGTGTCTCTGGGCGAGCTCGCGGTGGGTGCGTTCGGCGTAGGCACCGAGATCGAACGCGGTGGGATCGTACGCATCGGTTGCGGCGTAGCGCGCCTGCCGCAGCACGAGATCGCGCAGCGAGCTGTAGTGCGCGTGGTGGATGCAGGGACCGGTGGCCGGATCCACGATGTGCAGGCGGTGGTGCCCGTCGCGGAACACGGGTGGCTGGTGATGCGCCGCGGAGTAGGCGAGCGATCCGCTGCGAAACAGGCGCCACTGATGGTCGGGAGCGAACCCCGTGCCCCGCATCGCCCGCCCGGCGATGCTGTTGATGCGCGGGAGGGCAAACGCGTCGACGTCGGCACCGAGCTGTTCCACGAGTGCGATCACGAGGCGTCCACCGTCGTCGGCGAGACTCTCGTCGGCATCGAGCACGAGGGTCCATGGGAGGACCGCCTCACCGAGGTGACGATTGCGGATCGCATCGCTCCATGGCTCGGCCGGAATCGCGACAACACGAGCGCCGGCGGCGACGGCGATCGTGCAGGTGTCATCGGTGCTCGCCATGTCGAGCACCACGACATCGTCGCTCCAGGCCACGGACGCGAGGCACGGTGCGATGGTGGCCGCCGAGTCGCGGGTGTGGATCAGCACGGAGATCTCAGGCGCCATACGGCAACTCCTCCGCGTCGATCGACCAACGGCCGTGCCAACGCTCGAGAAACACGCGGCGCGACGGGACGTCACGCTCGACGCGCCCCGGTGTCTGCGATTCGAAGTGGATCGAGTCAACCCGTTGTGCACACGCGACGCGGTAGCCGAGTTGGCGGGCGCGCAGGCACAGGTCGACGTCTTCGTAGCCGAAGGGGTAGTCCTCGCAGAGGCCGCCGAGCTGCTCCCACACGTCGCGGCGAACAAGCTGGGCCGCGCCGGTCACGCACTGCAGGTACCGCGGCGCACGCGGCACGATCGTGGTCGGACGACGCGCGCGATCGTGGAACGGCCCGTGCTCGCCGAACACGACGCCGCAGTGCTGGATGGTGCCGTCGGGAAACAGCAGGCGCGTGCCGACGATGCCCATCAGTGGCTCGTGGACGAGGTCCAGCATTTCGTCGAGCGCGTGGCGGTGCAGGAGCACGTCGTTGTTGAGTAGCAGCACGAGATCGCACGCGGAGGCCGCGACTCCTGCGTTGCAGGCCTCGCTGAACGAGCGGTGCTCGTCGTAGCGCAGCAGCACGTCGATGGCGGGCAGGTCGGCGCGAGCGTACGGCGGGTCGGTCGCGTTGTCGCAGACGATGATCGTCCCGCTGGCGCGGTCAGCGACCTGCTCCAACGCCAGCTGCACATGATCGATCGCGACGGCGAGCAGCGCGTTCATGCCACGCGAGGGGATCACGATCGCGATGCGCTCAGGCACGAGGTAGCCCCAGTGGTCGGCGCATGCGCTCGGGGAGCGTGGCCGCGAACGCGGCGACCTTGACGGCCTGCGCCTCGCGGCGGTAGCGCAGGCCCGTCGCGATGGCTGCGTGGCGCAGCGACTGCCAGTGCGCAGCGCGAGCCGGGGCGAACAGCGTCGCGAGCTCGCGCTCGAGATGCTCGACGTCGCCCACCACGCAGTTGATCCCGTCTTCGAGGAACTCCATGCCCCCGAGCACGGGCACGCTGAACACGACGCACCCAGCGGCCATCGCCTCAAGCGCGGGCAGCCCGAACCACTCCCCTTCGGCGGTGGCCAGGTAGACGCCGGCTCGGCGCATCATCTGCGCGACTTCGGCCTCGTCGCTCCCATCGATCGGGACGAGGTGCAGGTCGGGGCAGGCCTCGGCCAGCTGCTCGGCGATCTCCCGGCCCCGCCGCGGCATGTGCGTGGCGACGTGCGGATCCTTCATCTCGCCACGATGATGAAAGGCCGGCGCGATCGAGATGCCGACGTCGGTCGGAGCGCGGCCACCGGCGGCGAGCACGTAGTCGTAGGCCTGCTGCCAGCACGTCAGCACCGCCACGTTCTCGTCGCGCAAAACCGGGTCGATCAGCGGGTCGGTGCCCTGACAGTGGAAGAAGAGCGGCAGCCCGCTGCGCCGGAGCTCGGCGTGGTCGTGGGGCAGGCTGAACATGATCGCGTCGCCATCACCGAGGTGGTCGAGCGCCCAGGCGCGCGCGACGACGGGCGCCTGCGAGCGAAACCATCCGCTTGCCTTGCCGTCGGGCGTGGCAATGCAGGCGGCGACGCCTTCGGCCTGCAGGAGATCGACGAACTGGTGGGCGACTTTGATGCTGCCGAAGATGCCGGCGCTGGGTACGGCGTAGACGATCATGCCGCGTTCCCGGCCAGCAGCTGCGCGAGTCTGCCGGTGATCGGACCGAAGGCGCGCCGGCTGTACTGCACGCGTGCGGCGGCGAGCAGCGCGCCGCGCGCGGCTGCCTTCACGTCGGCTCCCTGCTGTTCGGCGTGTCGCACGGTCGTGCCGGTCGAGACGATCCGCCCACCCGCCGCACACCAGCGCTGCCCGAGGTCGACGTCCTCCATGTAGAGGAAGTACGCCTCGTCGAAGCCACCGAGCCGCCGCAGCGCCGCAGCCGGCAGAAACACGCAGGCCCCGAGCGGCCACGCCCAGCCGTGCCCGTCGTACCGCGGCCCGTGCTCGGCGAGCGCTGCCACCCTGCTCGTGGCGTTGTGCGTGCGGGCGACATCGGCGAGCAGGCGCCGCCGCGTGTAGGCACCGCGGACGCCCGCCGTCACTACCCCGGCCTCGTCGACGAAGTCGGGCACAGCGCAGACCGCCTCGTCGGCACACAGCTCGGCACCGCGCCGGACGGTCGCCACGTCGACGAGGCAATCGGGGTTGACGACGCAGACGATCTCGGTCTCTACGAGGCGGAGGCCGGCGTTCGCACCGACGGCGAACCCGTGATTGCGCGGCAGCTCGACGACGTCGCACCCGGCAGCACGGGCGCGAGCGACGGTCTCGTCGTCAGAGGCATTGTCGACGACGATCACGTGCTCGACACCGGCCATACGCAGCGCACGGGCGCAGTCGTCGATCACTCGCTCGGAGCGATGCGTCACGACGACGGCGGTCACGCGCGCGCTCAGTGCATCGCCGGCCGCTACCCGGGAGCTGATCGCGTCCATCTGGGCGAGCGTCTCGGGCGTCGGGCCGTCCGTGAAGTTCGAGAAGTGCAGGATGCGCGCGCCGTCGCGGGGAAATGGGTCGTGCCACCAGGAGCAGTGGTTCCACTCCCAGTCGAGGTCGGCGCAACTGCCCGGCCGGACGCTCAGCACCCAATGCTGGAAGTAATCCTGATCCGCAATCATGTGCGCACCGAGCACGTGTGGGCCGCGAGCCGCACCGATTCGCGCGAGCGCGTCGGCCACCACCTCGGCGAGTGCATCGCACCGCCCGAGCACGACGCCGCTGTTGAAGTAGCGGAACGCCTCGAGGGTGGGTGGCGACACCTCGGGGTCGATGAAGCCCAGCGTGTGCACGCGATAGTGCTCGAGAAACGCGGCGCGATCCATCGATGAGCCGCGGATCGTGGCCTGCTCGACCAAGCCGAGCGGATGCCCGGCGAGTGCGGCCGCCACATCCGCGCCCGTGGTTGGCCGCACCACGCGCGCGTCCGCATCGAACAGCACCATCAGCGGCGTGTCTGCCACCGCGATCGCCCGGTCGAGTGCGTGGAACTTGGCGAGGA
>CAJCBN010000476.1 GCA_903960645.1 uncultured Actinomycetes bacterium
CAGCGGCGTGCCGACACGGTTGAAGTCGACGACCGAGCCAGCAGAACCCGAGATGCGGCCACTATCGCCACCCGCGTGGATCATCTTGGCGGCGTCTTCCTCGAGGTGAGCGCGTGTGATGCGCACCTCGAAGCCGTCGGCGCCCGGCACGCGGAACATGCCCTCAGCGCACAGCGGCTGGTCATACTGGCTGATCTGGTACGCCTTCGGACTGTCGGGATAGAAGTACTGCTTACGGCTGAACTCGCTGGTGTCGGGGATCCGGCAGCCCAGCGCGAGGCCGACGCGAGCCGACTGGCGGACCGCCTCGGCATTCGCCACCGGCAGCGCACCGGGATGTGCCAGGCAGACGAAGCAGACGTTGGTGTTGGGCTCGTCGCCGAACTGGTTTGGGCACGAGCAGAACATCTTCGAGTTCGTATTGAGCTGCACGTGGATCTCAAGGCCGATCACGGCCTCGTAGCCATCCTTCTGCCAGGGCGTGCTCACAGACCGCCTCGCATAGCTGCGGGGACGAAATCGAACTGGTGCTCGGCCTCGAACGCCGCGCCGAGGCGCAGGAGCAGGTTCTCCGAGTACGCGGGCCCGATGATCTGCAGGCTGCTCGGCAGGCCGTCGCTGAGGCCGTTCGGCAGGGACAGCGCCGGGATGCCCGCGAGGTTGACCGGCAGCGTGAAGATGTCGTTGGCGTACATCGCGAGCGGATCGTCGAGGCGAGCGCCGATCGGGAAGGCCGTCGTCGGCGCCGTCGGCAGCAGGATCGCATCGACCCCCGCGAAGGCGTTGTCGAAGTCCTGGCGGATCAGCGTGCGGACGCGCTGAGCCTGCACGTAGTAGGCGTCGTGGTAGCCGGCCGACAGCGCGTAGGTGCCGATCATGATGCGGCGCTTCACCTCGGGCCCGAAGCCGGCGTCGCGTGTGGCCTCGTACATCGAGCGGATGTCGGGACCGTCCACGCGCAGGCCATAGCGGACGCCGTCGAAGCGGGACAGATTGGCGGAGGCCTCGGCCGGCGCGATCACGTAGTACGCAGCCAGGCCGTGGCGGGAATACGGCAGCTCGACGTCGACGATCTCGGCGCCAAGGTTCTTGGCGATCGCGAGCGACTCGTCGAAGCGCGCCCGGATGCCGGGCTCGACACCCTCCTCGAGCTCGGCCCACGGCACGCCGAAGCGCAGGCCGTCGAAGCGTCCGGCGGAGGGCAGCTCAATCGCGTCGCGCGGCCCGGTGCAGGTGGCGTCGTTGGGCGAGTCGGCGGCGATCACCTGGTGCAGGAGCGCGGCATCGCGCACCGTCAGCGTCATCGGCCCGACCTGCTCGAGTGAGCACGCGAAGGCGATCACGCCGAAGCGGGAGACGGTGCCGTAGGTGGGCATGAGGCCGACCAGACCGCAGAAGGCGGCGGGCTGGCGAATCGAGCCGCCGGTGTCGGTGCCGAGCGACCACGGGGCACAGCCGGCGGCAACCACGGCGGCCGAGCCACCCGACGAGCCGCCGGGCACGCGTGTGAGGTCCCACGGGTTGTGCGTCGGCCCGTAGGCCGAGTGCTCCGTCGAGGAGCCCATCGCGAACTCGTCGAGGTTCGTCTTGCCGAGACTGACGAGGCCTGCCTCGTTGCCGCGGGCGACGACGTCGGCGTCCTGGATCGGGATGAAGCCCTCAAGGATCCGCGACCCTGCCGTGGTCGGGACGTCCTTCGTGGAGAGCAGGTCCTTGTACGCGATCGGGACACCGCTGAGGGCGTCACCACCCGCTGCATCCTGCGCGCGGGCCGCGGCGAGCGTGCGCTCGGGGTCGACGTGCAAGTAGGCGTGCACCTCGGGATCGACGACGGCGATGCGGTCGAGGTACGCCTGCGCGAGCTCCTCGGCGGTGCACTCCCCCGCGCGCAGCAGGCCCATGGCGCGCTCGGCGGTGAGTCCGATGACATCGATGCCGGTCACTCAGGCGCCGATCGGCGGGACGCGGAAGCCGTCCGCGCTGGGGTCGGGGGCGTTGCGCAAGGCCTCGGCGCGCGGTACGCCGGGGCGGGCCACGTCGGGCCGCAGCGAGTCGGCGTTCTCGTGCGAGTGCTTCGTCGGCGGCACGTCCGCGATCGGCAGCGCCGCGATCGTGTTGACGTGCGCCAGGATGCTGGTCAGCTCACGCCCGAGCCGCTCGATCTCGGCGTCGTCGAGTCCGAGGCGCGCGAGCGTCGCAACGTGGCGCACCTCGTCCGGGGTCAGCTCGACATCCGCCATCTCGCCCTCAGCGACCGGCGGAGCGCTCGGCTGCGTCGATCGTGTTCTTCAGCAGCATCGCGATGGTCATCGGGCCGACGCCGCCGGGGACGGGCGTGATCAGCCCGGCCTTCGGCTGCACGGCGTCGAAGTCGACGTCGCCGCAGAGGCCCTCCGGCAGGCGGTTGATGCCGACGTCGATCACCACGGCACCATCCTTGACGCAGTCCGCGCCGATCATCTTGGGGCGGCCGACGGCGGCGACGAGAATGTCGGCCTGGCTGCAGATGCCCGGCAGGTCACGCGTGCGCGAATGGCAGATCGTGACGGTGCAGTCCTCCTTGAGGAGCAGCAGCGCCTGCGGCTTGCCGACGATCTCGGAGCGGCCGATGACGACGGCGTGTGCGCCCTTGAGCTCCACCCCGTACGCCTTGAGCAGCTCGATGCAGCCGGCCGGCGTGCAGGGCAGCGGCCCCGGCTGGAGCGTCATCAGACGGCCCATCGCGTCGGCGGTGAGGCCGTCGGCGTCCTTGGCGAACGGAATGCGGTTGAGCGCGGCGTCGGTGTCGAGGTGATCCGGCAGCGGCATCTGCACGATCATCCCGTGGATCGCGGGGTCGTTGGCGACCTCGTCGATCTGGGCGTGCAGCTCGTCCTGCGTGGTCTCGCGCGGCATCACGATCTCGAGGGAGTGCATGCCGGCCTCGTGACACGCCTTGTGCTTGTTGGCGACGTAGACCTGCGATGCAGGATCCTCACCGACGATGATCACCGCGAGCCCGGCGAGGATGCCGGTCTCGTCGTGGAGCTTCTTGGTGCGCTCCGCCACCTCGGCGCGAACCTTCGCCGCGACTGCCTTGCCATCGATCAGATTGTCCATGGGGCTAGGGTACCGACGCAGGTCGTCGCGCGGCTCAGTCGCCGGTGCGGATGAACTGGATGCGGCCGACCGAGGTGGTCTTCTCCGGCGAGTCCCACGGCGCCACGGTGACGTCGCAGACCGCGAGGGTCCGGCCGGCGCGTAGGCAGCGGCCCGTCACCTTGAGCGGCGACAGGTCCGCCATCCGCAGGAAATCGCTGCGCAGATCGACGGCGATCCAGGTCGCGGGCGCCTTCGCCATCACCGCGTACCAGCCGGCGGTGTCGACGAGCGTGGCGAGCGTGCCGCCGTGCAGCATCGGCGGATCCTCGTAGCCGAGGGCGGCGTGGGTCGGATCGAGGCGCATGACGATGTCGTCGCCCTCGCGGCCGTGGTAGGCCAGCCCGATCGCGGTGTCGAGCGGAGAATTCTCGTGGTCCTTCAGGGGATCATCCATGCGTGCAGCGTAGCCGCCGGCATGGCAGACTGCGTGTGTTCACGACCGAGGAGTCCACCATGGCCCCGAACGCCTCCAGCTTCAACAATCCGCTTTCCCTCACGCTCGACGTGATCGGACCCAAGCCCGGCGCGACGCGTGGCGAGCCGGTGGAGTCGGTCAAGGTCCTTCACGAAGACCCGCACAGTCAGGCCGGTATCTGGGAATGCACGCCGGGAGCGTTCGTTGGGCGTCGCGACGGTTATCGCGAGGTCTTCACGGTACTCGCAGGCGCCGGCGTGCTGCGAGACGAAGATGGCGCAGAGACGCTGCTGGCACCGGGTGTCGTGATCGCCACGCCGGAGAACTGGGTCGGCGAGTGGGACATCACCGAGACCGTCCGCAAGGCGTATGTGATCGCCTACACCGAGCCGCAGTCGTAGCGGCTCGGGAGCGGGCACGCCGCGCCCTCGGGCCGGCGTCGCTTCGCCAGTTGCGCGTACCCGCGTTCGCCCAGGCCGTGCAGACCGGGCAGGTAGAGCACCCACGCCCCGAGCGCGCCGAGCGGCGTGCGGATGGCGATCGCGCGGACGGCATCGATCCCGAGTGCCACGTCACCGTCGGGATAGCGCACGCGTAATCCATCGCCGAGCTGCCCCCGCCCCACCTCCGGATAGCGCTCGACGGCCACGGAGTAGCCCAAGTCGTCGAGGCGCCGCAGCCAGTCGAGGCGGCGCACCCAGCGCACGCTGTTGCGGCACATGCCGCAGGTGTCGTCGTAGACCACGATCGGTCGCATAGCCGTCAGTTCGCGGCAGCGGGCGTGGGAGCCCACTCGAGCCCCGCGGTCCGCGCCGCCGCCGCAACGAGCTCGCCGAACCGCTCCCGGTCCTGCAGCTCGACCGGGAAGGCCGGTACCCACGCAATCCGGTCGACGCCGTGGAGGTCGCGCAGCGCCTCCGCGGTTGCCCAGTGCAGGTCGGGGCCGATGCGCACGTCCGTGGCACCGGCCTGCGAGAGCAGCGGTGCGACCTGCGCGGCGGCCGGTCCGACCAGCACGATCCGGCGCCCGGCCCGCGCGAACTCGACGCACGCCTCACGCAGGAGCCGTTGCTCACCCGGGGCAGCGTGCAGCTGGCCGGCCTCGGCCTCGGCGACGCCACCCAAGATCAGCACGGCCGACTGGTCCGGCAGCGCGCGCACGAAGGCGGCCGCCTTGCCCGGAGTCGCGGCCATCC
>CAJCBN010000477.1 GCA_903960645.1 uncultured Actinomycetes bacterium
CGGCGATCCACGCGGTGGCGGGATGCACGAGGGCAACGACCTGCTGGCGCCGTGCGGCACGCCGACGATCGCGGTGGTGTCCGGCACGGTGCGACTCGACTGGGGCGATCGCTCCGGCTGGATGGTCACGCTGACGGGCCGCTCGAGCTGGTACCGCTACATCCACATGGATGGCCGCGACGGCGCGAAGAGCGCCTTCGCCAAGGGCCTGAAGAACGGCTCCCGGGTCAAGGAGGGCCAGATCATCTCGTACGTCGGCAATACCGGCGATGCCGTTGGCGCCCCCTGTCATCTCCACTTCGAGTACCACAAGGGCGCGACCGTCTCGTCGCCGTTTGCCTACCTGCAGGCGGCGACGATCGTGCAGTTGGACGCCGCCAATCCGCTCAGCGCCAATGCCGTGACGCCGCCCGTCGCGCTGACGATCAAGGGCGTCGTGGCGTGGACCGCCACCGTCGGTGGTGAGGGACGCCTGATCATCCGCCCCACCACCATCGCGGCCTCCGACGGCACCAAGCTCCCGCGCTCGCGCACCATTGCCCTGCGGGCCGATCCCGCGCTCTTCGCCACCACCCCGGCGGGCCGCACGGTCACGGTCACCACGACCGCCGTGGCGATGACGTCGGCACTGCAGGATCTCGCGCCGCTGTCGTGGACCGCGGCGTCGATCGGCTAACGACGCCGCGCACTCACCGGTCGCTGACTCAGTCGAGCCGCAGCGCCATGCCGATCTGGTGGCGCAGGTCGGGCAGCCAGGCCGCGTCGATGGTGTGCGGCACCGGCGTCTCCCGGTAGGTGACGTCGAGCCCGGCCGCGACCAGCTCATCGCGGGCCGCGCGACCGAAGGACACGTCGATGACGGGGTCGATACTGCCGTGCACGATCGTCACCGGGGGGCGCCCGTCCGTCACGAGGTCCAGCGGGTGCTGCGCGACGTGCGGGATAAAGCCGACCATCGCGAGCAACGCGGCGGGTGGCGTCCGCTCGGCGGCAAGCGCCATCGCGTACGCCATCACGCAGCCCTGCGAGAAGCCGCCGAGGACGATGCGGTCCTCCGGCACGCCGATACGCTCGGGCAGCCCGTCGAGCCAATCGTCGAGCAGGCGCACGGAGGCGAGGAACGTGGGCTCGTCCGGATGACCGACGCGCGGCACGACGTACCAGTGCCAGCCGCCGGTGCCGAGGTCGAGCGGTGCCCGGGGCGTCACCCCGACGAGCCGCTGATCAGGATCGAGGACCTCGATGAGTGGCAGGAGATCGTGCTCGTCGGCGCCCCGTCCGTGGAACAGCACGAGCGCGCCTTCCGGCTCGCCGCGCGACGGGCGGATGCGCTCGACGATCGCACTCACCGGTACGGCGCCCAGGGGTCGGAGATCGGCGCCAGCCGCTCCTCCAGCAGGGGCCGCAGGTGCTCGTGCTGACGCGGCAGACGTAGCGTGGCTCCCAGCGCGTCTGCGGGCTCGTCCACCGCGAAGCCGGGACCGTCCGTCGCCAGCTCGAAGAGGACACCCGAGGGCTCGCGGAAGTAGATGGAGCGGAAGTAGTCGCGGTCCACGATCGGCGTTGCCTGCACGCCAGCCTCCGCGGCCCGCCCAAGCCAGTGCGCGTGATCGGCGTCCGTGCTGGCCCACGCCACGTGGTGGGTCGTGCCGGCGCCACCAATCGCTGCCTCGCCGTCGCCGTGGACGAGCTCGTAGGCGGCTCCCTGACCATCCGCCTCGGTCCACCAGTGGTCCGCGTCGCGCTCGAACCCGAGCACCTCGAGCACCGCCGCGCTGCCCTCCGGGTCGCGCGCCTGAGCCTGAACACCGATCATCCGCCGAAGCGCGAACTCGCCTGGCACGTGCGGCGCCTCGGCGTGCGGCAACGACGCGCTCTCCGGCACGGCGATCAGCCGTGTGATCAGCCCCTCGTGATCCCAGACGTCGAGGTGTCCGGTCCCACGTTCGGTGGCGGCGCGACCAGCCAGCTGCCGCTCCCACCAGTCGAGCGCGGCCTCGCCGGGCACGCTCCAGTCGATGCGGGTGACCATGCCCTCGCCCGCCCGGCCCAGCCGCGCGCCCGGGTACTCGAAAAACGTCAGCACGGTGCCAGGCGCGCCGGTGCGGTCGCCGTAGTACAGGTGGTAGGCGCCCGGATCGTCGAAGTTGACGGTCTTCTTGACCAGGCGCAGGCCGAGCACACCGCCGTAGAACTCGGCGTTGCGTGGACCATCGGCGGTGATCGCCGTGACGTGATGGATCCCGTGGAGCCTCACTGCGGGCGCTCGTCGTCGCCGGGCCGCACCACGCGCCGGTTGTAGAGGCGCATGCCGAGTGCACCCGCACCGCTCAAGACGGCCAGCAGAGCGGCATCCTGATAGGTGGCCGGCCACGTCGTGAAGTAGTGCATGAGGGCGAGGGCACCGAGGCCGAAGAAGTAGCCGAAGCCGAAGGTCGACAGGTAGTCCATGATCGGTCGCTGGGTCATGGCGGCAGTGTCGGTGACCCGAGGGATACGCGCAACCGCGCTTAGCCGTCGGCCTGCAGGACAGCGTGCACGGCGGCGATCGCCAGGTCGACCTGATCGGCGTCGATCACCAGCGGCGGGATCAGGCGCAGCGCGGTGTCCGAGACGGCATTGACCAGAACGCCACGCGCCCGCAGCCCAACCATGACGGCCGCGGCGTTCCCGGCGGAGAGCTCGACGGCGAGCATCAGCCCGGCCCCACGCACGGCGGCGACGCCGGGCACTGCCCGCAGTCCGCTCGCCAGCCGCTCGCCCATGCGCTGGGCATTGCCGATGAGATCATCATCCTCAACGGCCTTGAGGGTGGCGAGCGCGCCGGCGGCGATGGCCGGTGAGCCGCCGTAGGTGGTGCCGTGATCACCCGGTCGGAAGCCGCTGCTCAGATCGCGCGCGAGCACGGCGCCGATCGGCAGCCCGCAGGCGAGTCCCTTCGCCAGCGTGATCGCATCGGGTCGCACGCCACTGCGCTGGAATGCGAACCAGGCGCCTGTCCGCCCAATGCCCGTCTGCACCTCGTCGAAGATCAGCAGTGCGTCGTGCGCGTCGCAGAGCGACCGGGCCTCGGCGAGGAACGCGTCGTCGATCACGTTGACGCCACCCTCACCCTGGATCGGCTCGATCAGGACGCCCGCGGTGTCCGGCCCAATCGCGTCGCGCAGCGCCGCGAGGTCATTGCGGGGGATCTGACGGAAGCCAGTGGGCAGTGGTTCGAACGGCGCCTTCTTGGCCTCGCCCCAGGTCGCGGCGAGCGCGCCCATGGTGCGGCCGTGGAAGGCTCCCTCGAGGCTCACGATGCCGTGCTTGGTGGGACCACCGACCGTGCCACCGTGGCGGCGCGCCAGCTTGATCGCCGCCTCATTGGCCTCGGCGCCGGAGTTGCAGAAGAACGCACGCTGCAGGTCGCTGAGGGCGCACAGCCGCTCGGCGAGGGCCACGGCGGGCTCGGACCAGTAGAGGTTCGACACGTGGCCGAGGACCGCAGCCTGCTCGGCCAGCGCCGCAATCGGCGCCGGATGGCCGTGGCCGAGGGTCACGACGGCGATGCCCGCCACGAGATCGAGGTAGCGGTTGCCGGCATCGTCCCAGACCCAGCAGCCCTCGCCCCGCACGAGCGCGAGCGGACGCGGCGGGTAGTTCGTCATCATCACGGCGTCGCCGCGGTCGGCGATACTCACGGCCGCACCTCGGTGCCGCGGCCGATGCGCACGCTGCGCACGCCGCCGGCGAGGGCCGCGGAGCAGGCTGCGAGCTTCGGCAGCATGCCGCCACTGACCGTCGGTGGTGCGCTGGCGGAGATGGTCGCCAGCACGGCACCCTGCTCGTCGAGCACGCCCGGTACATCCGACAGGAACGCGAGCTCGTCGGCACCCAGCGCGATCGCGACGGCGGCGGCCACGTCGTCTGCGTTGACGTTGAGGAGACGCGGCGAGGTACCGTCGCGGCCGATCGGCGCGATCAGGGGTACGCGATCTGCCCCCCACGCCGCCTGCAGCGGCTCCCGCGCGATCGCGATTGGCTCGCCGACCAGCCCGAGCTCGCCCCGGCGTCGGCACTCGATGAGTTCGCCGGTGCGGAACGGCTGCGCCTCGCGGCCGAGCGCCCGCAGCTCGCCGACGAGCGCGTCGGAGACATCCGCCAGCGCCACGCGGGCGCAGGCGAGCGTCGGTAGGTCTGTAAAGCGACGACCGTCCACCCAGCGCGAGGCGATCCCCCGCCGTTCCATCAGCGCCGTGATCTGCGCACCGCCACCGTGCACGAGCACGAGCGGCCGTCCGTCGGCGGCCGCAATCGCATCGGGCAGCAGCGCGAGGGCGTTGCCGCCCAGCTTGGCGACGAAGACACCGGTCATGTCGTGTACTCCGCGTTGAGCTCCACGTAGAGCTTGGATAGGTCAGAGGCCCAGATCACGGCCTCACCCTCACCGAGCCCGAGGTCGATGGCGATCTCCACCGTCGGCTGGGCAGCAGCCGCGTCAACCGCCGCCTGGTCCGTGATCGGTACGGCGGCGCCGTCCTGGCAGAGCAGGTGGCCGCCGATCGCGATCGCCACCCGGTCCGGATCAACCCGCTCGCCAGCGACACCCAG
>CAJCBN010000478.1 GCA_903960645.1 uncultured Actinomycetes bacterium
AGCGCCGCGACGTCCTCGGGGCGGCGCAGGCCGCGCAGGGCGACTTCGGCGGCGCGACAGAGGTTGATCGGCGTCGACGTGCCGAGCGACTTCGCCAGCACGTCCTTGAGGCCGGCCAGCTCGAGCACCGCGCGAACGCCGGCGCCGGCGATGACGCCGGTACCCTGCGAGGCGGGCTTGAGCAGCACCTTGCCGGCGCCGTAGACGCCGGTGATCTCGTGGGTGATGGTGGTGTGGTGACGCGGCACCGTGAAGAGGTTCTTCTTCGCGTCCTCGATCGCCTTCTGGATCGCGACGGGGACCTCGTTGGCCTTGCCGTACCCCACGCCGACCTGCTCGATCTCATCCCCGACCACGACCAGCGCGGTGAAGGAGAAACGGCGGCCGCCCTTGACGACCTTGGCGACGCGGTTGATCTCGACGACGCGCTCATGGAGCTCGCGGCCCTGGGCATCCGTACCGACTCGGCTAGCCATCAGAACTCGAGACCTCCCTCGCGCGCACCTTCGGCGAGCGCTTTGACACGTCCGTGGTAGAGGTATCCACCACGGTCGAACACGACGGTGCTAATGCCCGCGGCCTTGGCGCGCTCGGCGATCAGCTCACCGGTGGCCTTGGCCTTCGCGGACTTGTCCCCGTCCTTGACGGAGCGCGAATCGGCGGCCGCCAGGGTCTGACCCTTGACGTCGTCGATCAGCTGCGCGTAGACGTCCGCGTTGGACCGGAACACGGCCAGACGGGGACGCTCGGCGGTGCCGGTGATCTTGCCGCGGACGCGCCGGTGGCGACGATCGCGGGCTTCCTTCGGAGTCATCTTGCTCATGCGCGCTTACCGACCTTCCGGGCGACGTACTCGCCCGCGTAGCGAATGCCCTTGCCCTTGTACGGCTCCGGCGGACGCAGCTTGCGGATCTCGGCCGCGACCTGGCCGACGCGCTGCTTGTCGATGCCACGGACGATGATCTGGGTGGGCTGCGGGACCTCGAACTCGATGTCCTCCGGCGCGTCGTACTTGACCGCGTGGGAGTAGCCGAGCGCGAGCTCTAGGTTCTTGCCCTGGGCGGCGCAGCGATAGCCGACGCCCTGGATCTCGAGCTCCTTCACGTAGCCGTTCGCAACGCCCTCGACCATATTGGCGATGAGGCTGCGGGTGAGCCCGTGCAGGGCACGGTGGTTGGGACGGTCCGTGGGACGCTCGATGGTGATCTGACCCTCGGCGACGTTGATCGTCATGTCGGGGGAGATCTCCTGCACGAGCGTGCCCTTGGGACCGGTCACCGTGACGCGCCCGGGGGCGATCTCGATGGTGACTCCGTCGGGGACGGTGATGATGCGGCGGCCGATGCGACTCATGGCGTTACCAGATGAAGCACAGCACTTCGCCACCGACGCCGCGCTTGGCGGCGTCCGCGGCAGTGCAGATGCCGGTCGAGGTGGACATGATTGCGGTGCCGAGCCCGCCGAGGACGCGGGGAAGCCGGTCCTTGGGGGCGTACATGCGGCGGCCGGGCTTCGAGACGCGCTTGAGCCCGTAGATGACGCGCTCGCGGTTGCGGCCGTACTTCAGCTCGATCACGAGGAGCGGCTGGGGCGTGGCTGCCTCTTCCGACCAGGAGGCGATGTAGCCCTCCTCGAGGAGGATGCGGGCGATCTCGCGCTTGCTGCGGGACGTGGGCATGATGACCTTGTCGTGCAGCGCCGTGTTGGCGTTGCGGATGCGGGTCAGCATGTCTGCGATGGGATCATTGACCATGGTGCTACCAGCTCGACTTCGTCATACCGGGGATCACGCCTTCGTGCGCGAGCTGCCGGAGGCAGATGCGGCACAGGCCGAACTTCTTGTACACCGCACGCGGGCGGCCGCACTTCTGGCAGCGCGAGTAGTTGCGCACCTTGTACTTGGCCGGACGAGCGGCCTTCATGCGGAGAGCAGTCTTCGCCATATCTCTCAGGCCTCTCGGAACGGCATGCCGAAGTGCTTGAGGAGCTCGCGCGCCTCATCATCGGTTGCCGCGGTCGTGGTGATGGTGATGTCCAGGCCTCGGACCTGGTCGATCCGGTCGTAGTCGATCTCCGGGAAGATGATCTGCTCCCGGATGCCGAGCGAGTAGTTGCCGCGCCCGTCGAACGACTTCGGGCTGATGCCGCGGAAGTCGCGGATGCGCGGGAGGGCGACCGTCGTGAGGCGATCGAGGAACTCGTACATGTTCTCGCCGCGCAGGGTGACCTTGCAGCCGATGGCCATGCCCTCGCGGAGCTTGAAGCCGGCGATCGACTTGCGGGCGAGGGTCGTAACCGGCTTCTGGCCGCTGATCTGCGTCATCTGCTCGACGGCATGGTCGAGCGCCTTCGAGTCGGTCTTCGCGTCAGAGACGCCCATGTTCAGCGTGATCTTGGTGATCCGGGGCGCCTGCATCGAGGACGTGTACCCGAAGTGCTCGATCAGCTGCGGCTTGATCTCGCGCTCGTAGCGCTCCTTCAGCCGCGGGATGTGAGTAGCGGTGTCAGTCATCACTTATCGATCTCCGTTCCGCAGTGCTTGCACACGCGGCCCTTCTTGTCGGCCTGCTTGCCGATGCGCGTCGCCTTGTCGCACGACGGGCACACGAGCATGACGTTGGAGCGGCGCAGCGGCTGCTCCTGGTCGAGGATGCCGCCGGGAGCCATCTGCTGGCCACCGGAGCCCGGGACGGGACGGGGCTTGAGGTGGCGCTTGGCGAGATTGCGACCCTCGACCACGACGCGGGCAGCGGTCGGCTCCACGGAGACGACCTTGCCGCGCTTGCCGCGGTCCTTGCCGGTGATGATCTCGACGGTGTCGCCGGTCTTGATGCCGATGCCACTCATCACAGCACCTCCGGAGCGAGCGAGACGATGCGCATGAAGTTCTTCTCGCGCAGCTCACGGGCGACGGGCCCGAAGATGCGCGTACCGCGCGGGTTGCCGGCCGGATCGATGATCACGGCAGCGTTGTCGTCGAAGCGGATGTTCGTGCCATCGTCGCGATGATGCGCCTTGGTGGTGCGCACGACGACGGCGTGGACGACCTCGCCCTTCTTGACGGACCCGTTCGGCGTAGCGGCCTTGACGGTCGCGACGATGATGTCGCCCACGGCCGCATAGCGCCGATGGGAGCCACCGCGGACGCGGATGCAGAGGATCTCGCGGGCGCCGGTGTTATCGGCCACGCGGAGTCGGGATTCCTGCTGGATCACTTGGCCACCTCGACGATCTCGACCAGGCGCCAGCGCTTCGTGCGGGACAGCGGGCGCGTCTCGACGACGCGAACGGTGTCACCGATGTTGGCGGCGTTCTGCTCGTCATGCGCGTGGAGCGTCATCGAGCGGCGCATGATCTTCTTGTACTTGGGATGAGCCTTGAGGACGTCGACGCGAACCGTGATCGTCTTCTCGCCCTTGTTGGACGTGACGACGCCACGGCGCTCGCGGCGCGTGCCCTCGCTGGTGTCCTGCGAGGGGGTGCGGACGTACTCGCCGCCACCCGTCTCGCCACGGCGGCGCTTGCGCGCGGCAGCAGACTTCTTGCGCAGCTCGGCGCGCTCCTCGGAGGTCGTGCGGACACGACGAACCCGGTTGCTACGCGGCGGGCGCTTCTTCTTCTCCTTGACCGGCTCGGGCTCGGCCGCAGGGGCCTCCTCCGCGACGGCCTCAGCGGCCTCCTCAGCGACAGGCTCCTCTGCAGCAGCCTCCGCGGGGGCAGCCTCTTCGGCGGCAGCCTCGGGGGCGGCCTCCGCAGCAGCTTCCACCTCAGCGGCGGGCTCCTCTGCAGCAGCCTCCGCGGGCGCAGCCTCCTCAGCGGCCGCCTCGGGGGCGACCTCCTCGGCGACAGCCTCGTCGGCGACAGCCTCGTTCACGGGAGTCTCCTCCACGTCCGGGGTCTCGTTCTCGTCGCTCACGACGCTCCACCTTCCATCTTGTCGGCCTGCTCGCCCTGGATCGTCAGCAGGCGAGCAAGCTCGCGGCGGACGCCGGTCAAATTGGACGTGTTCTCAAGCGCGCCGGTGGCGTGCTGGAACCGCAGGTTGAACAGCTCCTGACGCGCCTCGGCGACCTTGCGCGCGACGTCATCCGAGCTGAGCTCGCGGATCTCACTGGCCTTCAAAGAGATCACCTTCTCGGGTTACGAACTTGCAGGGGATCGGCAGCTTCTGGGCCGCGAGCATCATCGCCTCGCGGGCGAGCGGCTCCGGCACACCGGCGAGCTCGAACATGATGCGGCCCGGGCGCACGACGGCGACCCAGAACTCCGGGGAGCCCTTGCCCGAGCCCATGCGGGTCTCGGCGGGCTTCTTGGTGACCGGCTTGTCCGGGAAAATCGTGATCCAGACCTTGCCACCGCGCTTGATCTTGCGGGTCATGGCGATACGAGCAGCCTCGATCTGACGGGCAGTGATCCAGCCCTCGCCCATCGCCTTGAGGCCGAACTCGCCGAAGTTGACGCGGGCATGGCCCTTCGTCTCCCCCGTGCGGCGACCTCGATGCACGCGACGGTGCTTGACACGACGTGGCATCAGCATCAGGAACCAGCCTCCTCGGCGCCCTTCGGCTCGTCGGCGGCAGGCGCCTCGGCAGCGGGGGCCTCAGCCTCGACAGCCGGCGTCTCGACCGCAGCGGCCTCGACGGCCGGGGTCTCGACCACAGCGGCCGACTCGGTCACGACGACCTCGTCCACCGGCGTCTCGACGACGGTCTCCTCGACCACGGCGGGAGCCTCGGCCTTGGGACGCGCTCGGCGACCAGCGGGCACGGACGGACCGCTCAGGCGCGGCTGGTTCGGTCCACCGGGACCGCCGCCGCCACCCTGACGCGGACGACGATCGCCACCGCGCTCGCCACCGCGCTCGCCACCGGCGCCGCCACCCGGGGCGCCACGGCGACCCTTCGGACGTGCGGGGCCGAGCTCTTCGATGGCACCCTTGGCGCCGCCCTTGCGGCGGCGGGCATCGACCTCGCCCAGACGCGTGGCGTTCTGGTCGTGGCCCTCAAAGCCCTCCGGCATGATCTCGCCCTTGTTGATCCAGACCTTGACGCCAATGCGGCCGTACGTGGTCTTGGCCTCGGCGAAGCCGTAATCGATGTCGGCGCGCAGCGTCTGGAGCGGCACGCGGCCCTCCGAGTACTGCTCGGTGCGGCTCATCTCGCCGCCACCGAGGCGGCCGCCGCACTTGATGCGGACGCCCTGGGCGCCGGAGCGCACAGCGGACTGCATCGAGCGCTTCATCGCGCGGCGGAAGGCCACGCGATTCTGCAGCTGCTCCGCGACGGACTGCGCCATCAGGCGCGCGTCCAGCTCGGGGCGCTTGATCTCGTTGATGTTGATCTGCACGGCACGGCCCGTGATCGAGTGGACCTCCTTGCGGAGGGCGTCGACCTCGACACCGGACTTGCCGATGACGATGCCCGGGCGGGCGGTGTAGATATCGATCGTGATCTTCTGCGAGTCCTTGCGGATATGGATATCCGACAGGCCTGCGTGGCTCAGCTTGTTGTGGATGTGCTCCCGGATTTTGATGTCCTCACCCAGGTAGCGGGCGAACTCGCGATCGGAGCACCAATTCGACTTCCAGTCGTGAATGATGCCGACGCGGAGGCCGCCAGGATGAACTTTCTGGCCCATATCTAGCTCTTCTCCTCGTCGGTCTTCTCAACGGCCGGCTTCTTCGCAGCGGGCTTCTTGGCGGCAGGCTTCTTGGCCGCCGGCTTCGTCGCAGCTGCGTCGTCGGCCTTGGCGGCCGCCGGCTTCTTGGCGGCAGGCTTCTTGGCCGCCGGCTTCTTCTCGGTCGTCGCGTCAGCGGCGGCCGCGGGCTTCTTCGCGGCCGGCTTCTTGGCGGCGGGCTTCTTCGCGGCCGGCTGCTCGTCGGCGGTCTCCATGACCTCGGCGGCAGCCGTCTCGACGGTGGCCTCCGACTTCTTGGAGGCGGCGACGCGCTTGGCGCGGGCCGAATCCGACGAGGCCTTGGCGGGAACGGCCGTCTCGGTGCCATCGACGATCGCGCCACTCGTCAGCGAGCGGAGCAGGATCGTGATGTGCGTGGTCCGCTTGTTGATGCGGCTGGCACGGCCACGGGCACGCGGCTTGAAGCGCTTGATCGTGACGCCCTCGTTGGCGAACGCCTCGTGGATCACGAGGTCGTCCGGCGAGAGGCCGTGGTTGACCTCGGCGTTCGTGACCGCAGAGCGGAGCACCAGCTCGATGTCCTTGGCGACCGCGCGCGGCGAGAACAGCAGCTGCTTGCGGGCGTCCAGGACGTTGCGGCCGCGGATGTCGGCGAGCACAAGGCGCGCCTTGCGGGCCGACGAGCGGACGTGCTTGGCCTCGGCCCGGACGAGTCCGGTCTTGGCGTAGGAGAATCGCTCAGCAGACATCAGCCGCGCCTCGACTGCTTGTCGGAGATGTGACCGCGGTAGGTGCGGGTCGGCGCAAACTCGCCGAGCTTGTGGCCCACCATGGCCTCGGAGACGAACACGGGGACGTGCTTACGCCCGTCGTGGACCGCGATCGTGTGACCGACCATCTCCGGGAAGATGGTGCTGGCACGCGACCAGGTCTTGAGCATCTTCTTCTCCTTGGTGGCGTTCTGCTCCTCGATGCGCTTGAGGAGACGCTCGTCCACGTAAGGACCCTTCTTCGACGATCGGGACATTTACTTCCTGCCCTTCCCACGGCGGCGGCCGCGGACGATATCGGCGGACGAGGCCTTCTTCGGGTCGCGGGTGCGACGTCCGAGCGTGGGCTTGCCCCACGGGGTCACAGGGTGCGAGCCCTTGCCCTTGCCCTCGCCACCACCATGCGGATGGTCAACGGGGTTCATCGCGGTACCACGGACGCCCGGGCGCTTGCCGGCCCAGCGAGCGCGACCGGCCTTGCCGCCGACCTCGTTCTCGTGCGTCGTGTTGCCGACCTGGCCGATCGTCGCGCGGCAGTGCGCGGAGACGCGGCGCAGCTCACCGGAGGGCAGGCGCAGCAGCGCCGTCTCGGCCTCCTTGGCGACCAGCTGGGCGCTCGTACCGGCGGACCGGCACATCTTCGCGCCCTGGCCGGGCCGCAGCTCGACGGCGTGCACCGTGGTGCCCGTCGGGATGTTCAGCAGCGGCAGGGCGTTGCCCGGCTTGATGTCGGCGTCGGGACCCGACGAGACGAACGCGTCGACCTCGAGGTTGACCGGCGCCAGAATGTAGGCCTTGGCGCCGTCCACGTAGTGGATCAACGCGATGCGGGCGGAGCGATTCGGGTCGTACTCGATCGCGGCGACCCGGGCGGGCACGCCGTCCTTGAGTCGCTTGAAGTCGATGATGCGGTAGCGGCGCTTGTGGCCACCACCCTGATGACGCGTCGTGATGCGGCCGTTGTTGTTGCGGCCACCCTTGTTGTGGACCGGCGCGAGCAGGCTCTTCTCCGGTGTCGACTTCGTCACTTCGGCGAAGTCGGACACGGTCATGAAGCGGCGACCCGGCGAGGTCGGGCGGAACGAGCGGACGCCCATTATGCGACTCCCTCGAAGATCGGAATGGTCTGGCCCTCGGCGAGCTTGACGATCGCCTTCTTGCCACCCGGGCGCGTGCCCTTGAAGGTGCCACGGCGCTTCGGCTTGGAGGGAATCTTGATGATGTGCACGTCGACGACGTTGACCTTGAAGATCTCTTCGACGGCCTGGCGGATCTGCGTCTTGTGCGCGTCCGGATGCACCTGGAACGTGTACTTGCCATCCTCGGACAGCGAGTAGCTCTTCTCACTCACGACCGGGGCGAGCAGCACCGTGTGGGCTGCGGGGGTGGTCGACTTCATGCCGTCACCTCGTCCTTCTGCTTGGAGGAGTCGAGCGACGCCGAGAGCTCGTCGAGGGCCGTCGTCGAGATGAGCAGGCGACGGGCCCAGAGCAGCTCGGTCAGACCGACCTCGGTCGGGGTCAGGACGGCCGAGCGCGGGATGTTGCGGAACGACAGTGCCGCCGCCTCTTCCTCGCTGCCGACGACCACGACGAGCGGAGCGACGCTCCAGCCCTCGACGAGCTTGAGGGCGTCCTTCGTCTTGGGGGTGTCGAACGAGCCGGCCTCGAAGATGCCGAGCGAGCCGTTGCCGGCGTGCTGGCTGAGCCCCATGCAGCGGGCCTTCTTGTACGCCTTCTTGTTCACCTTGACCGCGTAGGAGCGGGGCTGCGGGCCGAACACGGCGCCACCACCGGTGAACTGCGCGGCGCGCGTCGTGCCCTGGCGGGCGCGACCCGTGCCCTTCTGGTTGAACGGCTTTGCGCGACCGCCGGCGACCATGCCGCGGGTCTTGGTCGCGTGGGTGCCCTGACGGCGGCCAGCGGCCTCCGCCTTGGCAACCTCATGGAGCAGGCCCGGGGCAACCTCGACGCCGAAGACGGCCTCAGACAGGTTGACGGTGCCCTTGCCGCCGATGATGGGAGCAGTCAGGGACATCAGTGCACGTCCTCTCGGATCTCGACGAGCCCACCCGTGGGCCCCGGCACGGCGCCGGAGACCAGAATCACGTTGCGGCTCGGGTCGACGTCGATGACGGTCAGCCCGCGCTGCGTGATGCGCTTGTTGCCCATCTGGCCGGCCATCCGCTTGCCCTTGAACACGCGGGACGGCCAGGCCGACTGGCCGATCGAGCCGGGGGCGCGCACGTTGTGCGAGCCGTGGCTGACCGGTCCGCGGCTGAAGTTATGCCGCTTGATCGTGCCCGCGAAGCCCTTGCCGACGCTCGTGCCGGAGACCTTGATGTGGTCCCCCGGTCCGAACACGCCGACCGTGACAGCCTCGCCGATGGTCATCTCCGTGGTGCCGCGGAACTCCGTCAGGTGACGGTGCGGTCCGACGCCGGCCTTCGCGAGATGGCCGGCCTCCGGCTTGGAGAGGTCGTCGAGATCAACCGCCTGGTACGCGAGCTGAACACCGTCGTAGCCGTCGGCATCCGTCGTGCGCACGCCGACGATCGGGCACGGCCCCGCTTCGATCACGGTCACGGACAGTCGCGCCCCGTCCTCCGTGAAGAGCTGGGTCATCCCCAGCTTGCGTCCAATGATGGCTTTCATGATGTTAGAGCTTGATCTCGATGTCGATGCCGGCGGGAAGGTCGAGGCGCATCAGCGAATCGACCGTCTTCGGCGTGGGGCTATGGATGTCGATCAGCCGCTTGTGCGTACGGATCTCGAAGTGCTCGCGGGAATCCTTGTCCTTGAAGGGAGATCGGATCACGCAGTAGACGTTCTTCTCAGTCGGCAGCGGAACAGGGCCGGAGACGGTCGCGCCGGAACGCACCGCCGTCTCGACGATGTCCTTTGCCGACCGGTCCAGCGTCTGGTGGTCGTAGCCCTTAAGGCGGATGCGGATTTTCTGCTCAGCCAAGGGGTTACTTGAGGATCTTCGTGACGACGCCAGCACCGACGGTGCGGCCGCCTTCGCGGATGGCGAAGCGGAGACCCTCGTCCATGGCGATCGGCTGAATCAGCTCGACCACGATGGAGGTGCGGTCGCCGGGGAGGCAGATGTCCGTGCCCTCGGGGAGGACAACCGCGCCAGTCACGTCCGTCGTGCGGAAGTAGAACTGCGGGCGGTAGCCGGACAGGAAGCGCGTGTGACGGCCACCCTCCTCCTTCGTGAGGACGTAGATGTCCGCCTCGAAGTCGGTGTGCGGGGTGATCGAACCGGGCTTCGCGAGGACCTGGCCGCGCTCGACGTCCTCGCGCTTGAGGCCGCGGAGGAGGCAGCCGGCGTTGTCGCCAGCCTCGCCGCGGTCGAGATCCTTGTTGAACATCTCGACGCCGGTGCAGGTGGTCTTCTGGGTGTCGGTCAGACCGACGACCTCGACCTCGTCACCGACGTTGATGACGCCCTTCTCGATGCGGCCCGTCACGACGGTGCCGCGACCGGTGATCGTGAACACGTCCTCGATCGCCATCAGGAACGGCTTGTCGGTGTCGCGCTCCGGCTCCGGGATGTAGGTGTCGACGGCGTTCATCAGCTCGACGATCGACTCCGTCCACTTCTCGTCGCCCTCGAGCGCCTTCAGCGCCGAGACCTGAATGACCGGGATGTCGTCACCCGGGAACTCGTACGAGGAGAGCAGCTCGCGGACCTCAAGCTCGACGAGCTCGAGCAGCTCGGGGTCGTCCACCATGTCGGCCTTGTTCAGGGCGACAACGATGTACGGCACGCCGACCTGGCGGGCGAGCAGGATGTGCTCGCGCGTCTGCGGCATCGGGCCGTCGGCGGCGGACACGACCAGGATCGCTCCGTCCATCTGGGCGGCACCCGTGATCATGTTCTTGATGTAGTCGGCGTGGCCGGGGCAGTCGACGTGGGCGTAGTGCCGGGCCTCGGTCTCGTACTCGACGTGCGCGGTGTTGATCGTGATGCCGCGCTCGCGCTCCTCGGGAGCGTTGTCGATCGAGGCGAAGTCACGAGCGACGCCGCCGGACTTCTCGGCGAGGACCTTCGTGATCGCGGCCGTCAGCGTGGTCTTGCCATGGTCGATATGACCGATGGTGCCGACGTTGAGATGGGGCTTGTTGCGCTCGAACTTCTGCTTGGACATCGTGTTCTCCGGGTCTCCCTGGGACTGTGGAACTGAAGGGGGGTAGTGGTGGTTTGCGGGGTAGCGGGACTGGCCCGTTAGGCCTTCGCCGTAATCGTTTCGGCGATGCTCTTCGGCACTTCCTCGTAGTGCAGGAACTGCATGGTGTACGTCGCGCGACCCTGCGAGAGGGAGCGGACGTCGGTCGCGTAGCCGAACATCTGGGCCAACGGGACGCGAGCGGTGACAACCTGTGCGTTGCCGCGGGGCTCCATGCCCTCGACGCGGCCGCGGCGGCTGTTGAGGTCGCCGATGACGTCGCCCATGTACTCCTCGGGCGTGACGACCTCGACGGCGAAGATCGGCTCGAGCAGCGCGGAGTCGCCTCGGCGGAGGCCCTCCTTGAGCGCCATCGAGCCGGCAATCTTGAACGCCATCTCGGAGGAGTCCACGTCGTGGAAGCTGCCGTCGATCAGGGCGACCTTGACATCGACCACGGGGAAGCCGGCGATGACGCCTGCGCTCAGTGCCTCGCGGGCACCTTCGCCGACGGCCTTGTGGTACTCCTTCGGCACGACGCCGCCGACGATCTTGCTCTCGAACGAGAAGCCCTCGCCCGGCTCGGTCGGCTCGACGCACAGCCAGACGTCGCCGTACTGGCCACGACCGCCGGACTGGCGGACGAACTTGCCCTGGACCTTCTCGACGGCCTTGCGGATCGTCTCGCGGTACGCGACCTGCGGCTTGCCGACGTTGGCGTCGACGGAGAACTCGCGCATCAGGCGGTCCACGATGATCTCGAGGTGGAGCTCGCCCATGCCGGCGATCAGCGTCTGGCCCGTCTCCTCGTCCGTCTTCACGCGGAAGGTCGGATCCTCTTCGGAGAGGCGCTGCAGCGCGTTGGCCAGCTTGTCCTGGTCGGCCTTCGTCTTCGGCTCGACGGCCACCTCAATGACCGGCTCGGGGAAGACGATGGACTCGAGCAGGATCGGCTGCTTCTCGTCGCAGAGCGTGTCGCCAGTGGTCGTGGCCTTGAGGCCCACGCCCGCGGCGATCTCGCCGGCGCCGATCTCGCTGCGCTCCTCGCGATGGTTGGCGTGCATCTGGAGGATGCGGCCGACGCGCTCCTTCTTGTCCGTCGACGCGTTGTAGACGGCGGAGCCGGCGCTGAGCTGGCCCGAGTAGACGCGGAAGTACGTGAGCTTGCCGACGAACGGATCGCTCATCACCTTGAAGGCGAGGGCGGAGAACGGTGCGGTCAGCGTGGCCTCGCGCGTCTCCGTGATGTCCTTGCGCGGGACGGTGCCCTCGACCGGGGGCACGTCGAGCGGGCTCGGCAGGTAGGCGATGACCGCGTCGAGCATCTGCTGGACGCCCTTGTTCTTGAACGCGGTGCCACACAGGAGCGGCGTGATCGACAGGTCGAGCGTGGCGGAGCGGATCGCGGCGATGAGATCGACGTTGTCGATCGGCTCGTCCTCGAGGAACGCCATCATCAGGTTCTCGTTGTGCTCCGCGACGGCCTCGATCAGCGTGTGGCGGGCCAGTTCGGCCTCGGCCTGCAGGTCACCCTCGAGATCGGACTCGGTCCACGCGAGGCCCTTTTCGTCCTGGTCGAAGACAATCGCCTTCATGCGGACGAGGTCGACGATGCCCTGGAAGTTGTCCTCGGCGCCGATCGGAATCTGAATCGGCACCGGGTTGGCGCCGAGGCGGTCGACGATGGTCGAGCGCACGTACTCGAAGTCGGCGCCGACGCGGTCCATCTTGTTGACGAACGCGATGCGGGGCACGGAGTACTTGTCGGCCTGGCGCCAGACGGTCTCGGACTGGGGCTGGACGCCGGCGACCGAGTCGAACACGGCGACGGCGCCGTCGAGGACGCGCAGCGAGCGCTCCACCTCGACGGTGAAGTCCACGTGCCCGGGTGTATCGATGATGTTGATGCGATGACCGCTCCACAGCGCCGTCGTGGCCGCCGAGGTGATCGTGATGCCGCGCTCCTGCTCCTGGACCATCCAGTCCATCGTCGCGCCACCCTCGTGGACCTCGCCCAGCTTGTGGGTGCGGCCCGTGTAGAAGAGGATGCGCTCGGTGACGGTCGTCTTGCCCGCGTCAATGTGGGCCATGATGCCGATGTTCCGGTACAGGTCGAGCTGGTCGGCGCGCGGGGCGGCGGACTCGGTCTGGGTGTCGATGACAGTGCTCATACGGATTACCAGCGGTAGTGCGCGAAGGCCTTGTTCGCCTGCGCCATTCGGTAGATGTCGTCCTTGCGCTTGAAGGCGCCGCCCTGCTGGTTCGTCGCGTCGAGGATCTCGGCGGCGAGGCGCTCGTCCGAACCGCGCTCACGGCGCTGGCGGGCGAACGTCACGAGCCAGCGGATGGCAAGCGTGCGGGCGCGGCGCGTGGGCACCTCGACCGGGACCTGGTAGTTGGCACCACCGACGCGGCGGCTCTTGGTCTCGAGGACCGGCGTGACGGACTTGATCGCCTGCTCGAGGACCTCGACCGGCTCGCGGCCAGACTTCTCGGCGACGATCGCGAGGGCGCCGTAGACGATGCGCTCCGCGGTCGAGCGCTTGCCGTCCAGCATGACCTTGTTGATCACCTGGGTGACCAGCGTGGAGCCGTAGACCGGATCCGGAATCAGCTCGCGGGGGGTGATATCTGCGCGACGGGGCATTAGCTCTTCTTCGCTCCGTACTTCGAGCGCGCCTGCTTGCGATCAGCGACACCCGAGGTGTCGAGCGCGGCGCGGATGACCTTGTAGCGGACACCCGGGAGGTCCTTGACGCGGCCGCCGCGGATCAGCACGACGCTGTGCTCCTGCAGGTTGTGGCCGACGCCGGGGATGTAGGCGGTGACTTCCATGCCGTTGGAGAGGCGGACGCGGGCGACCTTGCGGAGAGCCGAGTTCGGCTTCTTCGGGGTCGTCGTGTAGACGCGCGTGCAGACGCCCCGCTTCTGCGGCGCACCCTTCAGCGCGGGGGTCTTCGTCTTGGCCATCTCGGGGGTTCGCGGCTTGCGAACCAGCTGGTTGATCGTGGGCATGGACTCCGAGGTCCGCTTTCCGTTGGGCGCCCGCAGGCGCACGTTGACATGCGCGGCCGTAGCCGCAGCCCGAGGACTCTAGGGCATCTGGCCGGAAGCGCCAAACGACAACCGTCACCCGGAACGGGCCGGTGTCCCCCTGGGGTGCTGATGGGAGCCGCCACGGGCCGGCCGCAGCGGTGATGCGAGTTCTACGGCAGGCGTCGGACGGACCCCCGGGAATGGCTCAGGG
>CAJCBN010000479.1 GCA_903960645.1 uncultured Actinomycetes bacterium
AGACGGGTGTGCTGCTCGGCGGTTCGATCGTTGGCTACCGCGCCTGCGAGATGATCGCGACGATCGCACTCGCGGTGAATGAAGGCCTGACGGTGGAATCGTTGGCGAACACGGGCGTGGTCACGCCCTCCATGTCCGAGTCGCTCCAGCGCGCCGCCGAGCGCGCCATGAACCGTCGTATGGCCAAGCAGGGCGCAGGCGTCACCGTGCCCCGCACGCAGCCGCTCGGCGCCTGACGCCGCTAGCCGGTCGTCGTCGTGTCAGTCACGGCCGGATCTGCCGTCGTCTCCGTGGGCGCCGGCTCCGCCCCACCGCCCTTCGGCACGCGCGGCCCGATCCGGACGATGCCGTTCTCGGGCGCGTAGCGCCAGTCCCACTCCTCCTTGGAGATCAGCTTGTCGTCCTTGTAGACCCGGCGACCGTACTTGATGCGGAAGCCATCGGAGCCCTTGAGCTGGTCGAACTTGGCGACTCCCGGCGGCAGTGTCGGGTCCTTGATGCGAATGATCTTGCCCTTGCTGAACGAGTAGGGCTTGCCCTCAAACGACTCCACCTTGCGACCGAGGGGATCGGACAGCATCTGCACCGTGAGTCCCTCCTCGTTGGTGTGCGTGAGGATCACGATCGGCGCATCCCAGTTGTTCTCGAAGATGAGCTCCGGACCACCCCACGAGACCGTCGCCTCGCGCCCCTTGGGGTAGCGGGAGATCCAGAACGAGTGCGGCGTGTGCTCGATCAGCTTGAGGCCGGCGAAGAACGCCGCGTTGAACGTCGTCGTCGCAATCTGCGAGACCCCGCCACCGACCGAGTTCTTCAGCACGCCGCCCTCGCCGATCATCGGCGCCTCGACGAAGCCGCGGGCGGCCGTGCGCTCACCGAGCGCCTTGTTCAGGGAGAACGTCGCCTTCGGCGGCAGGATGTACTGGTCGAGGATCTCCGCACCGCGCTTGATGTTCGAGACGCGGGCACCACCGCTGTAGGGCGTGAAGAACTGCCCCACGATCTGCTTGACGCCCAGGTTCTGGGCCTTCTCCGACGTCAGGGCGGGCTCGCGTATGCCGATCGTGATCGGCACGATGCGTGCGGTGGGATCCGCCTGCCAAGTCGCGATCAGGCTGTCGACATCGACACCGCGGCCGTTCTTGCTGCCGATGATGCGCGCCTTGCCCGCCGCGTTGGTGGTGAAGGTGGCGTTGCGCGGCGCTCGCTCACGACTGCCGAAGGTACGCGAGAAGAAAGCGCGCAAGGTGCCACGTGAGAGCGTGAAGCGGACGTCACCATTGGCCGGCTCGAACTCGACGGCGCGCAACGCCACCGAGCGTGGGATGCGGCGCGGATCGTCGTCGAGCGTGACGATGTGAGGGGCCTTGACGAACGCGCGCGCCTGCTCAGCCGCCGCGGTTGCCTCGGCTGTCGTGATCGCCGGCTTCGTCACGACCGCCGGCACCTCCACGTCGGGGCCGCTCGTCCCGATCGTCTTGAGGGCGGCGTGGAGCGCCCCGATGTCGGGGCGCTGGCCCGTGGCGGCCGGCGTCACCGCGAAGCGCCCCTTGTCGTCCGTGGCGATCGCGGCGTTCCGCGGTGCGATCGTCACGGCCTGGCGCACCGGCAGCAGCGTCTGGGCCAGCTCGCGCCGGTTGTAGAGGTACGTCAGCGGGATGTCGCGGGTCGCGCCAAAGCCGAGGCGCCCGGAGACG
>CAJCBN010000480.1 GCA_903960645.1 uncultured Actinomycetes bacterium
CGATCGGCGGCCGCCTTGACGCTGCGCCGAGGGAACCAGCGTGCAATGCGACCCGAGAGGAACAGAGCCGCGGCGACGAGGACGATCAACGCGACCAGGCCGACCCAGCCAAGCGCGGCGGCCAGAATGCCACCGACGAACAGTGCGACCACAACTCCGCCGAAGGCGATGCCCGCCCTCAGCCAGAAACTGGGCTTCGGCTTGGCGAGCAAAAGCTCCTCGTAACGCGTACCGCTGCTACTCGCCATCGTGGCGTTGACGGCGGCGCGGTCGTCAGCCGTGAAGAGATCGTGCATGTGTGGAGGATAGCCATCGGCGAACGGAGATGCCGAACCGCGATCGGGCACACCTGTGAATGTCCTCGGGTGTATTCTCGCCGGGCGCAGTCGAATGATCGTCCGCCGTCGCCCAAGGAGGCCCCATGAAGTCCACGTCCCCCCGCCGCATCGCCGCCGTTGTCGCGGTCGCGGCGCTGCTCGCCGTCGGCGCCACCGCCGCCATCGCAGGCACCGCCGCGATGAACCTGATCTCGAACAACAACACGTCGACGCTGCCGTCGAAGAACCCGAGCGACCTCAAGGCGTCGCAGGGCAAGGCCTACGCCTGGGGCATCCCCGGCTCCGCGCTCCAGCCCGACGCCGCCGAGACCGTCACGTGGGGCAACGCCACCACCACCGGCGGCGGCAACGTCGTCATCGGCAAGATGACGCAGGACAACGCCGACAACGGCTACGTCACCGTCACCGTCAAGTCGATGGACTCCGGCCTCGTCCTCTCGGGCGCCATGGCCACCATCTCCGGCGGCCAGACCGGTGCCGTGCAGATCGTCAGCACGTCGCTGTCCAAGAACGGGATGACCTACACCGTCAAGCTCAAGTTCCCCGGCATGGAGGGCACGGTCGGATCTCTCAACATGAAGTGGTACACCGAGCAGCTGATGATGTAGCAGTTCGCCCTGAAGGGCCGTCGTCTGCTCCGGCAGGCGGCGGCCCTTCGTCGTTTCGGCGCAGGTGCCGGAGACATCCTCGCGAATACGCGGAGGCGTACCCACCCCAAGGAGAACCACATGCGTACATCCAAACTCCGCCGCCTCGCCATCACCGGCGCGGCCATCGCCTCGCTCGCCGTCGTCGGTATCGGCTCGGCGTCCGCCGCCGGCACGATGCCGGCCGCGAACCCGATTGACTACGCCGACTTCAACAAGACCGCGTCGCTGCAGGTCTTCAACGTCACGATCAAGGGCTCCCAACTCGAAGGCAATGCCTTCACGAAGAGCGTCACCAACGGTCTTCCGGGTGGCCTGGGCGCCACCATCAGCGTCAACAAGGCGACTGCCCCTGGGTTTACCGCGTACCAGACGATCACGGTCACCCCGACCACAGTCGGTCAGGTTACGTCCTTGATCGGCCCGGCGTACGCAACCCTCTCGGGCGGCAACTTCGGTTCGGGCACGATCGTGTCGACGCAGTTCTCGAAGAACAACAAGTCCTTCATCGTCAAGATGGCCTTTGATGAGCAGGCCACAAATCCCAACCTGAACCTCAAGTTTTACCTCTTTAAGCCCACGGCCTAGAACGACGAAGGGCCCCGGTTCCTCCTCCAGACGGAGGGGGAACCGGGGCCCTTCTGCGTTCGTGAGCTACTTGGCGGCGTCGTACTTGGCGCCGACGGCATCCCAGTTGATGACGTTCCAGATGGCCTCGAGGTAGCCCGGGCGCTTGTTCTGGTACTTGAGGTAGTACGCGTGCTCCCAGACGTCGATGCCGAGGATCGGCGTCTTGCCCTCGGAGATCGGCGAGTCCTGGTTCGGGGTCGACATGACCTCGAGCTTGCCGTTGTTCACGACGAGCCAGCTCCAGCCGGAGCCGAAGCGCTTGATGCCGGCGTCGGTCATCGCCGCCTTGAGGGCGTCAAGACCGCCGCACTCGGCGTCGATCGCCGCGGCGAGGTCGCCCGAAGGCTGGCTGCCGCCCGCGCCGAGGATCTCCCAGAAGAGGGTGTGGTTCGCGTGGCCGCCCGCGTTGTTGCGGACCGGGCCCTGCTTGTCGGCGGGCAGCTGGTCGAGCTGGGTCAGCAGCTCCTCGACCGGGGTGTTCTCCCAAGCGGTGCCGGCCAGCGCCGCATTGGCGTTGTCGACGTAGGCCTTGTGATGGCGGTCGTGATGGATCTCCATCGTCAGCGCATCGATATGGGGCTCGAGAGCGTCGAACGAGTAGGCGAGAGCGGGAAGCTCGAAGGCCATGGGTCCTCCTAGGGGGTTGAAAGCGGGTACGTGGTGCATGCTAGTCGCGCCAGCGCGACCTGCTGTCCGATCCTTCGCAGCCTTACGGTGCGGGGACGAGCCGGCCGTCGATCTCGCGGACGATCAGGCCCGCCAGCTCGAGCTCGACGATCAGCGCCGCGGCCGTCGCCGACGAGAGGCCGCAGCGCGCCGCCAGGACATCGGCCGAGGCCGGCTCGCGCCGCAACGCAGCCAGCACCCTGCTGGCCGGGCCGGCGACCACCGGGTCATCTGAGCGGCGTGCGCCCGGGTCCAGGCCGAGCGCGACGAGCGCGTCGGCCGCCTCGGTCAGCGGCACGGCGCCGTCCTTGAGCAGCAGGTTGGTGCCGCCGGCCCCGCTCGTCCACGGGGCGCCCGGCACGGCGAGCACGTCGCGGCCGAGGTCGAGGGCGAGGCGGGCGGTGATCAGCGCCCCGCTGCGCGCCGCGGCCTCGACCACGATCGTGGCGTCGGCGAGTGCCGCGACGATGCGGTTGCGCTCGGGAAAGCGAAACGGCGCCGGCGGCGTGCCCGGCGCGTACTCCGACACGACGGCGCCCTCCGTGGCGATACGGCGCGCCAGCGGCAGCGTGGCCGACGGGTAGTCGCGGTCGATGCCGCAGCCCAGCACCGCGACGGTGCGCCCGCCGCGGTCCAGGGCGCCCGCGTGTGCGCCCGCGTCGATGCCGCGCGCCAGCCCCGAGATCACGCCGACACCGCTGGCGGCCAGCTCGCCCGCCAGCCGCGTGGCGAAGGCGATGCCCGCGGCCGAGGCATTGCGGGAGCCGACGATCGCGACGAGCGGGGGCTGCAGCAGCTCGGCGAGCCGCGCCGCATCGGCGGGAGCGCGGACGTGCACCTGCTCCGGTGAGTCGGCGAGGTCGCCGAGCCGGGCCGGATAGCCCGCGTCGCCGCGTACCAGCCGTGTCACGCCAGCGCTCCCAGCCGGACCGCGACGGCCTCCGCGATATGCGGCGGTTCGATCTC
>CAJCBN010000481.1 GCA_903960645.1 uncultured Actinomycetes bacterium
CGCCGACGCCGCCGAGGCCGTCGCCGAGCTGGCCGTCGCCGAGGCGATCGTCGCCGAGGCTGTCGCCGAGGCCGCTGTCGCCGATCCCGACGTGCCCGTGGAGGTCGCCGCTGAGGCCGTCGCCGAGGCGATCGTCGCCGCGGCCATCGCCGAGGAGGCCGTCGTGGAGGCGATCGTCGCCGAGGAGATTGCCGAGATCGTCGTCGAGGCACTCGAGGAGGCCGTCGCCGAGGCGATTGAAGAGGCCGTCGAGGAGGCCGTCGTCGAGGAGATCGTCGCCGAGGTGGTTGCCGAAGAGGCCGCCGCCGAGGCCGCCAAGGAGAATCCCACCGCGTAAGCGGATCCGAACCTGATGAGATCGGCATCCGCCGAGAAGGACCGAGAACCATGAGCGATTACAAGGCCAGTGCTGCCGATGTGAAGGTGCTCCGCGACCAGACGGGCGCGGGGATGATGGAGGTCCGCGACGCCCTCGTCGAGGCCGCGGGCGACATGGACGCCGCCAAGAAGGTGTTGCGCGAGAAGGGTCTCGCCAAGGCCGCCAAGCGCGGTGGCCGCGCGACCAGCGAGGGCAAGGTTGCCTCGTACATCCACGGCGGTGGCGTCAAGGGCGTCCTCGTCGAGGTCGGCTGCGAGACGGACTTCGTGGCGAACACGGACAAGTTCGGCGAGTTCGTCAAGGACATGTGCCTGCAGATCGTCTCGATGGACGGCACCCGCTGGATCTCCGAGGCCGACGTGCCGGAGGAGGCCAAGGAGGCCGAGCTCGAGATCTTCCGCACGCAGGCCGCCGACAAGCCGGCTGAGGTCCAGGTCAAGATCGCTGAGGGCAAGCTGCGCAAGTGGTACGAAGAGGTCTGCCTCCTCAACCAGGCGTACTTCCGTGACGAAGACGTCTCCGTCGAGCAGCATCGCGCGGCGCTCTCGTCCGAGATGGGTGAGAACATCGAGATCAAGCGCTTCGCGAGCTACACCCTCGGCCAGGAGTAACCGATGACCAGCACGCCCTTCCGCCGCGTCCTCCTCAAGCTGTCGGGGGAGTCGCTGATGGGCGAGGCGGGCTACGGCATGGATCCGTCGCGGATCGCCGAGATTGCGTACGCGATCCAGCAGGTGCAGGAAGAGGGCGTCGAGGTCGCGATCGTCGTGGGCGGTGGCAACATCTTCCGCGGCATGGCGGAGTCGGCCAAGGGCATGGATCGTGCCTCGGCCGACTACGCCGGCATGCTCGCGACGGTGCTGAACGCCATCGCGGTGCAGGACGCCTGCGAGCGCATCGGCATCTACACGCGCATCCTGAGCGCGCTCAACATTCAGGAGGTGGCGGAGCCGTACATCCGGCGCCGCGCCATCCGGCACCTCGAGAAGGGCCGCGTGATCATCTTCGCGGGTGGCACGGGCAATCCGTACTTCACGACCGACACCGCCTCGGCGCTGCGCGCGTGCGAGATCGGCGCCCAGACGATTCTGATGGGCAAGAACGGCGTGGAGGGTGTGCTCGACGACGATCCGCGCATCAACCCCGACGCCAAGCTGATCACCGAGCTGACGCACCTCGAGGCGATCGAGCGCGGCCTCAAGGTGATGGACACGACGGCGCTGTCGCTGTGCATGGAGAACGACATGCCGATCCGCGTGTTCAACGTCAACGACGCCGAGAACATCGTGCGCGTGGTGCGCGGCGAGCAGATCGGCACGCTCGTGGCGAGTGGCGCGCGCGTTGCCCCGATCCAGCCGAAGGAGCCCCGCGCCGGGGCATAGTGGGACTGATGGCACGCAAGGAATCCGAAGCCGATCGCGAGGCGCGCCGGACCATCGCCCAGGCGCAGATCCGCCAGTTCCCGGATCCCGTGCTGCGCAGTCCGACGCTGCCCGTCGAGGAGTTTGACGCC
>CAJCBN010000482.1 GCA_903960645.1 uncultured Actinomycetes bacterium
CGCCAGCACCGGGGCGACGCCGCGCGAGCGGAAGCCGAGCGCGCCCTTGCGATGGTCGACGACGATGACGGGCGCGCCGGCGTCGCGCAGCGCGCGCGCCGAGGCGAGGCCGTTGGTGAAGCCGACGTCGAGGACGATGCCCAGCGGCTGGTCGGGCCGCTCCGCGAGTACACGGCGGACACGCTGGGTGGTGGCGGTGTCGATCACCGTCGTAGGGTACCCGGCGCTATACGGACGCGGGGCCGCTGGCGGGGCCCCGGCGTTCGAGCAGCAATGCGAGAACCATCACGCCGAAGGCGAGTGCGATGCTGATCAGGGTGAAGCCAAGCCGAGCGGCGGTGACGTCGAGCGTATTCGCATCGCCCGCGCTGAGCAGGATGATCGCCGGCGTCAGCAGCGTTGCGTAGAGCCAGTAGGGCCGTGGCGTGACCATGATCGTCAGCGCGGCGATGAGCAGTGCGAAGCCGATGATCATGCGCGCCTCGTGCTGCACACCGGACAGCACGATCATGCTGGCGATGACGGCTCCCGCGACCGTGCCGATCGCGCGGTGGATGCCGCGGCGAAGTGCCTTCGACCGTGTCGGCTGCACGAGCACGAGGGTCGTCAGCAGGAGCCAGTGGGCGGCGGGTACGCGGTACTCGCTCAGCACGACGAGCGATTCGACGAAGAGGAGGAGGCCGATGCAGGCTGCCGCCACGTACGCCTGCCGCCGATCGGTTTCGGGCGTCAGCGGCACCGGCGGCTGCCCCCGGAACAGGAGCGGCGTTGCCACGAGCATGAAGGCGCCAGTGGCGATCACGATCAGCGCCGTGATCCACCCGGCGCGGAGACTGAATTCCACAGCCCCTCCCTCGAGGATCGCGGCGGAGCCGATCTGCGGTGGCGTGACGACGAGGTAGGCGCACCAGATAACCGCGATAGTCGTCAGTTGCCCCCAGCCCTTGAGCGAGGTGAGCCCGATCAGCACGCCGGACATCCCGAGCAGCGCCGCACCGGCGAGCGGCCAGGGGCTGACCAGTACCGCGGCGGTCGCGCCGGCGGCCATCAGCCCGACGATCACCAGCCCTCTGCGGACGCCCGGCAGCATCAGCGTGCCAAACAGGCCGATTGTCGTGCCGGTGATCGCTGGCATTACATAGTCGCTGCCCGCGATGGCGGTGGCAGCTGCGAGTGGGATCGTCGAGACCACGAAGACGAGAAGCACAAACGGCGCGATCTTCCACACTGGGGGAGGCGCGCGGTGTGGCGGGGGCGGGGATGTGGTCACGAGGCGATGGTACCGGCGCCCGTCCGGCTCGTGTCTGACCGCGAAGATCAGGACAGCGCGGCGTCATGACGGCGTGCGCGGCATGATGTCGCCAGACCGGATCGACCAAGGGGAAACGATGGGACTCAGCGAAGACCGCGCGGCAATGCGCAGCAGACTCGGCACGTGGGGCGCATGGATCGGTGCATTGACGGCAGTGCCCGCCGCGCTCGGCCGACCGACCGCGACGGCCGTCGAGGCCGCCGGCTACACGTGCCTCTGGTACCCCGAGGGCATGGGCGTGCGCGAGTCCTTCTCGAACGGCGCGGTCCTGCTCGGCGCGACCGACAAGATCATGGTCGCCAGCGGCATCACGAACGTGTGGGCCCGTGACGCCCTCGCCTCGGCCAGCGCCTCGCGCACCCTCAACGACTCCTTCGATAACCGCTTCCTGCTCGGGCTCGGCGTCAGCCATCCGCCGCAGGTCGATCCGCGCGGTACGACGTACCTCAAGCCCGTCGCCAAGATGCGCGAGTACCTGACCCAGCTCAACGCGACGGAGTTCAGCACGCCGGACCCCTCGGCGGATCCCGTCGCCCCGGTCCAGACGATCATCGCCGCGCTGCGCAAGCCGATGCTCGAGGTCGCGCGCGATCTCACGCTCGGCGCGCATCCGTACCTCGTGCCGGTCGAGCACACGGCCCGCGCCCGCGAGATCATGGGCCCCGATCCACTGCTGATCCCCGAGCACAAGGTGATCATCGAGACCGACGCCAACAAGGCGCGCGAGCGCGCCCGCGGCGCGATCGGGTGGTACCTCCAGATCGAGAACTACAAGAAGAACCTGATCTGGATGGGCTTCACCGAGGACGACGTCGCGAACGGCGGCTCGGATCGCCTGATCGACGCCCTCGTCGCGCACGGCGACCCCGAGACGGTGGTCGCGAAGCTGCGCGAGCACCTCGACGCCGGCGCCGACCAGGTCGCCATCCAGGCGCTCGGTGACGAGTCCGATCCGACGGGCATCACGCAGCTCCAGCAGCTCGCGCCGCTGCTGAACTAGCGGTGGATCAACGTTGCTTTGGTGCCTGGCACCAAAGCAACGTTGATCCCGCTAGCTCGAGGTCTCGGTGTCGTGCGGGTTCGAGCTGCAGCAGTGCTTCGGCTCGCTCGGCGCCACGTCGATGCCGGGGCTGCGGCGGAAGAACCCGCTCGGCTTGAGCTGGAAGCCGGTGTGCTCGACCGGCATCACCGGCCAGTCCTCGGTGCGCGGGATGTGGTTCGTGCCGAACGTGTACCAGAGCACGACGTCCTCGTTCTCGAGGGGGCGGTCGGCGGCCGTCCAGCGCGGCAGGCCGTCGAGGCCCTCGTGCTGGTACGGATGGTCGCCCGCCGGGTAGAGCTCGTCGGGGCGCTGCGGCGTGACCCAGAGGTGGTGGTACATGAAGCGCGCACGCTTGCCGATGACGGACTCGGGATCGGCCATCGGCCAGTTGGCGCCGCCGGGCATCAGCTTGTAGCCGACGGGCTTGCCCATGTGGTTGGCGCGCCCCGGGTTGACGACCTTCCAGAAGCGGCTCGCGAACGGGTCGATTACGCGGCGGGCGATGCTCTCGGAGGCGAGCGGCGTCTCGCGGGTGACGTACGCGTTGCCGGCCGGGTTCTCCGGGCCCATCGGGTGCGCGACCGCGTCGACCTCGTAGACGGTGTTGTCGGCGCCGTCGACGTCGAGGTCGAGGCGCGCGCAGAAGAGGTGCTGGTGGTACGGCGCCAGGAGGCCCGGCTCGAGCTCCGTCGCGGACGGATTCACCTCGCCGGGGATGGCCGCGCGGGTCAGGACGATGCCGGTCAGCTTCGCCTCGAACTCGATCGTGCCGTCCTGGTAGAAGTACCAGAAGTAGCCGTACTCGTAGTTGTCGATCGTGGCGATCGACGAGGCGACGAAGCGGCGGCTGCGGCGCACCTCGACGTGGCCGTCGGCGTCGGTGTGCTTCCAGAGGATCCCGTAGTCCTCCTCGTGGAGGCAGATGCCGTTCTTCGTGACGCGTACCTCGCCCGCGGCATCCGCGATCGCGGTATCGAGGTAGACGATCTCGCCGAGGCAGTCGCAGCCGAGCGTGAGCGAGTTCGTGTAGTTGCCGAAGCCGAACTCGCCCGTGTCGAAGGCGGCCTTGCGCGCCGCGCCGTTGATGCCCTGGTCGCCGTAGGGGATGACGAGCTCGGCGATCGACAGGCGGTGGGCGATCTTGCGCTCCGTGCCCGCATCGTCGAAGCGCACGTCGTTGACGACGAGGCCCTCGCGCTGGCAGTGGCCGAGCCGGAAGCGCCAGCGCTCCCAGCGGATCTCCCAGCCGTCGACGACGAACGAGGCGCCCTCGGGCTGGACGATCTCAAGCGGCTTCAGCCGCACGTCGCCGCCGGTCTGTCCGAGCCGGTACGGACCCGGCGTCTGCGGCGTCGGGATGCCCGCGGTGTCCTCGACGTCGACGACCTCCGCAGTGTCGATCGCGACGATCGCGTGGAGGCCGCCGATCGGATGCGCGTACTGGTTGGCGTCGGGCGTGGGGCGGTGCCACATCGGCGTCCAGAAGAGGCGGCGTCCGTCGTCGAGGTGCTCCGGCACGTCGATGCCGAACGGCCACGTCTCCATGTGGATCTGCGAGATGTCGTCGATGCCGCGGCGGCGCAGGCCCTCGAGCACGCGCGGGTCGCTCTTGGCGGCGGCGATGCACGCCGTGGCCTCCGGTCCGAGCAGCGCTGCCTTCTGGCCGGGCTGAGGATCCCAGCGGCGCACGGTGCCGTCGAGGCCGACGACGCTCTCGATCAGCAGCCCCTCGGCGCGGTCCCACACGGTGATGCGGGCCGCACGGTCGATCGGATCACCCGTCTGCCACGCGTTGAGCACGTCCTTGGACGGCTCGTCGAGCAGCGTGAAGACGAACAGGTGGTTGGGGCCGAGAGCCTGTGCGCGCCGCACGATCTCGATCGCGGCGGCGAGCTCGTCGGGGCTGAGCGGGTCGAGCGGGTGCGGCGTCATGCGCGCAGCATAGGAGGCCGTCTGCGTTCGAGCCAGTCGCGGCTAGAAGATGATTACCTGCCGCGCTGCCTCAGTCGAGCGGATGCGGTCGAAGGCGACGTTGATGTCGTCGAGCGTGATGCGCTCGATCATCTGGTCCAGCATGAGATCGCCCGACTCGAGCCAGCCGACGATCAGCGGCCAGTCGCGCTGCGGCAGGAACGTGCCGTACCAGGAGCCGGCGATCGTGCGTTCCTCGACGATCAACCCGAGCGTGGAGATCTGCGAGAGGTCCGAGTCCTCGACCATGCCGATCAGCGTCGTCTGGCCGGCGAGGCCCGTCATCGCGATCGCCTGGTCGATGGTCGGCAGGAAGCCGAGGGCCTCGAAGGCGTGGTCGACGCCACCGGTCAGCTCACGGACGGCCGCGACCGCATCGACCTCGGAGGCGTTGACGACGTCGGTCGCGCCGAGCTGGAG
>CAJCBN010000483.1 GCA_903960645.1 uncultured Actinomycetes bacterium
GCCATCATCGGCAACGTCTGGATCGTCGCCCTCTGGATCGGCCTGACAACGCTCCTGATCATCTTCCTCTACACGGGCAGCGTGCTCCTGCCCATCAAGGCGCTCCTGCTGAACCTGCTCAGCCTGTCGGCCACGCTCGGCGTGCTCGTCTGGATCTTCCAGGATGGCCACCTCCAGTGGCTGACGGGCGACTACGTCGTAACCGGAACGGTCGATCTCTCATCACTTGCGCTCGTGGCCGTGGTGGCCTTCGCCCTGTCCATGGACTATGAGCTGTTCCTGCTCTCGCGCATCAAGGAAGAGCACGACGCCGGCCATTCCACGGAGGACTCCGTCGCCTTTGGGCTGCAGCGCACCGGGCGCATCATCACCGCCGCGGCGTTGCTGATCGCCATCGTCTTCGCCGCGTTCCTGTCGAGCGGCATCACCAGCATCAAGCAGCTCGGCTTCGGTGCCGCCTTCGCCATCCTGCTCGACGCCACGCTGGTGCGCAGCATCCTCGTCCCCACGTTCATGCGCGTCGCGGGCGGCGCCAACTGGTGGGCGCCGGCGTGGCTGCAGCGCATCCACCGACGCATCGGCATCCGCGAGGGCTAGCGGCGACACCGCCGCGCTAGGCGGCTACCCGACGAAGTTGCCGAGCAGGTCGAGGACGTTGGCCTGCGACAGCGCGAGGTTGAGACCAAAGGCGATCAGGCCCGAGACATCCCCGGCGTCCTGCCCCGCCGCCAGGCCCTTACCCAGACCGCTCTTGATGGCGGCGTTGACCTCTTCCTCGCTCGCGCCGGTGCTCTGCTCAAGCGTGGCCAGCGCTGCCGGATCGGCGAGGGCGGAGAAGACGTCGAAGGTCGGCGCCCCGAGCTGGCACGCCGCATCGACCACGCCGATCAGCGCCACCTGGGCCAGCGCCTCGCTGGTGGCGGACGTCGGCGACCACGGGAACGGCTCGCACGGATCATCGTCGCCGCGGACGATGGCAAGGATGCGATCCACCGGCGCCACGCTCGCCGCGGCCCCGAGGATGCTGCCCTCGCTGCCGGCCAGGGCACCCGCCGCTTGGGCCTGCTCGATCGAGGCAACCATCGCCGTCCGGACCGCCGCCTCGACCTCGGCCGGCGGACGGCCCGATCGCTCGGCCAGCCCCTGCAACCCGGCCGGATCGGCGAGCGCAGAGACGGCGTCGATCGGCGCGACCCCGAGGGTGCAGGCAGCCCGTAGCCCGGTCAGGACGCCGATCTCGGCCGTCACCGCCGCCAGACCGTCGACCGGCTTCCACGGCAGCTCAGCGCAGGCGCCGCTGTCGTTGCGAACGGCCGCGAGCAGCTGATCTGCCGGTACGACGTCGATCAGCGTGCGCACGGCCAGGGCGGTCGTCGGCGTCAGCCGCCCTGCGGCCTCCTCCTCGTCGATAGCGGTCGTCAGCGCACCCAACACCGCGTCCTCGAGCGCCTGCGGTGCAACCCCCAGCTGCTGTGCGGCATCGTCGATGCCGTCGCCGCGCCCGAGCGCCAACACCAGGTCCGCCCGGGGCACGCCGAGCGTGCAGGCCGCCGCGTTGAGGGACCCCAGCAGGATCGCAGTCGCCTCGACCTCGGCGGCACCGCCCTGTCCGGCCGGCACCGGCGCGATACACGGATCGGCCGAAGCCGCGGCCTGCGTCCGCAGCCGGTCCGTCCCGCCGAGCGCCACGAAGCCCAGGATCAGGCCCCCGCCCGCGATCAACGCGAGCAGGACGAGCAGCAGACCACCGCGGCGCACCTAGCTGCGCTCCTTGATGGCTCGCTCCACGTCGCGCTTTGCCTCACGGGCCTTGGTCGTCTCGCGCTTGTCGATCACGTTCTTGCCGCGGCCGAGCGCGATCTCGAGCTTGGCGCGTCCCTGCTTGAGGTAGACGCGCACGGGCACCAGGGTGAACCCCTTCTGCTCGACGCGGGCCCGGAGCTTGGTGATCTCGCGTCGGTGCAGCAGCAGCTTGCGATCACGCAGACGATCGTGATTGCGCATCCCAGCCTGGGCGTACGGTTCGATCGTCGCTCCCACGAGCCAGACCTCGTCACCGCGGAACATCGCGTAGGCCTCGTTGATGCTGGCGGAGCCGGCGCGCAGGGACTTGATCTCGCTGCCGGTCAGCACGATGCCTACCTCGAGGTTGTCCTCGAGGAAGTACTCATGGCGTGCCCGCCGATTCTGCGCGATCGTGCGCTCCCCCTGGTCCGTCATGCGCACATCGTACGCGTCGCCGCAGCCCTAGCCCGCGATTACGAGCGAGCGCTCGGCGACCGCTCCGTCGCGCTTGTCGTCGGCCGGGGAGATCACCACCAGCGTGACCGGGCCCGTGAGCGTCCGCGGAACCGGGATCGCGGCCGCGAACCGACCCCGACAGGGCTCGTCGATAATCCGGTTGGCGACCTCGAGCTCGTCTTGCAAGATCCGGATCACGAGCGGGCCCGCCGCGTTCGCCACCGTGCCGCGCAGCTGGATCAGGTCGGTTACGGGCTCGTCGGCACGCGGCCGCACGATCGTTACCGTCGGCGTACCGCTGAACGGGGCTGCGCCGGTCTTCTCGACCGCACAGCCCGTGCTGCCGGCCAGCGTCGTGGCGTCGATCACGAAGCTCAGGTCGGCCCGGGTCAGCGGCGGTTCGAGTGCGCTGGACCCGCCGGCGAGGGCGTTGAGTCCGAAGGGGCGGCCCGCAACGCGGATCTGCACGGCGTCGATCGCGCCGCTGGCCGTCACCGTGTAGACGAGTTGGTACAGCGCGAGCAGGGCCTCCGTCTCGCTCCCAGCGGCGGTGTCCGGCATCTGCGAAATGTCCACGATCGCCGTGCGCCGGACCACGGAGAAGCCCAGCAGCCGCGCCGCGGGCGGCAGCGCGGAGTCGTAGTGCAACGCAGCCTCAGCCGGGGTCGGGCCGGCGAGGAGGGCGCGCAGGCTCGCCTCGGGAATCGGCAGATCGCTGGCCACACTGCGACGCGTCGGCTCCGGCTGGTCGAAGCGCAGAAGGTAGACAAACGCCGTGCCCGGCGACGAGGACGCCGGCACCGCCGCCGACGTGTCCTCACCTGCCGCCGCGGCGGGCGACACCGCCGCCTTGTCGCCCAGCGCCGCGGCGCCCTCGTCGCGCACGCCGGAGCCGACCGTGCCGCCGCAGCCGACCAACAGCAGCGCGACACACGCCGTGCCGAGCGCGCGCATCATGCGGGCCCCCCGACCAGTCCGGCGCCGATCTGCACCCGGGCGGTGCGCGGCAGCCGGACGGTGGCCACAGCGCCGCCATCGTCGCGCAGCTCGAGGTCGCCCCCGAGCACGCGCGACTGGCCCTCGGCGATCGCCAGCCCGAGGCCGGTACCGCCGCCACGGTCGCGCGAGGCCATTGCGAAGCGATCTGCCGCGCGCTCGAGGAACGGTCCGAACCCCGGGCCGCTGTCGCGCACGGTCACCGTCACCGTCTCGGAGTCGACCACGATCTGGAACGGTGCCTCGCCGTAGCGACGGGCGTTCTCCATCAGGTTGACGAGCACGCGCTCCAACCGTCGCGGATCGGACTCGATCCGCAGGGTCGGCGGCAGTACGAGTTCGGCCTCGGGCAGACGGTCACGAGCGACGTCGCCGACGAGCCGCACGAGATCGAACTCCTGGGCCATCGGCGTCTCCGCGCCGGCGTCGAGGCGCATCACCTCGAGCAGGTCCTCTACGAGGTGCGCCAGCGCCCGCGCCCGCTCCTTGACCATCACCGCCTCGGGCGTGTCGTCGAGCAGCGAGGAGGCGGCGACGAGGCCCGTGATCGGGGTGCGGAGCTCGTGGGCGACGTCGGCGGAGAAGCTGCGCTCCCGTTCCGCGGCCTCGTCGAGCTCGTGGATCGTGCGCCCGAGCGCCTCGGCCATGTCGTCCAGTGCCCGGCCGAGTGCCGCGATCTCGTCACGGCCGCGCGGGTGCAGGCGGGCATCGAGATCGCCGGCGGCCAACCGCCGCGCGAGCGCAGCTGAGCGGCGCAGTCGCCGCGATAGCGCCGAGGCGACGAGCACGCCGAGCAGTCCTCCGATCACGACTGCCGCGGCGGTCAGACGAATCAGGGCATCGCGCAGCTCGGCCAGCTCCTCCAGATCGGCGGCCAGGGACTGGCGGGCATAGATCGAGCCGATCGCGCGCAACTGGGTGCCCGCGTAGACCGCGGGCTCGCTGCCGTCCAGCACGGGCTCTGTGAACACGCGCCCCGGCGTGCTCTCCACCCGCGTGAGCAGCAGCGCAGGCAGACCGCCGCCGATCGCCGCATCGCCGAGCGGGCCATCCTTGGTGAGGACGTACGCCCCGGAGGGCGCCACTGTGGCACCGCCCGGCAGGCGCAACCGTGCGATCGAGGCCGCCGTCCGCACCTGACGTGCCGCCGAGTCGCGCGCACGATCCATGCGATCACTGGTGCTCCGCTGGTACACGGCCAAGCTGATGCCGCCGGCGACGAGGGCGCTGATGATCGCGATCGCGAGGGCGAGGCGAACCCGTAGGCTCACGGATCCTCGCTCGGCCGCACCAGCTTGTAGCCGACGCCGCGCACCGTCTGCACGAGTTCCGGCGAGGCCGGATCCACCTCGATCTTGGCCCGCAGGCGCTGCACGGGGACGTCGACAAGGCGCGTGTCACCGGCCCAGCCATACCCCCACACACGCTCAAGCAGCGTCGGTCGATCGAGGGCCATGCCGACGTTGTCGACGAACTCGACGAGCAGACGGTACTCCGTCGGCGTCAGCGCCAGCGCCTCGCCGTCGCGCGTCACCGCGTAGCCCTCGCGGTCGACCACGAGCGGGCCGACCTCGACGATGGCCGGGAGATCCTCATCCGCCGGTGCCACGCGCCGCAGCGCGGCCCGCAGGCGCGCCGCGAGCACCGCCGGCTCAAACGGCTTGGTCACGTAGTCGTCGGCGCCGGCCTCAAGCCCCATCACCACGTCGATTGGGTCGGAACGCGCCGACATCAGGATCACGGGAATCTGCGACTCGGCACGGATTGCCCGGCACAGCGAGACGCCGTCCATGCCGGGCAGCATGATGTCCAGCAGCGCCAGCACGGGCTCACTCGAGCGCCAGGCGAGCAGCCCCGCATCCCCATCCTCGGCCGTGACGACGTCAAACCCGTTGCGCCCCAGATAATCGGCCGTGGCACGCCGGATGACCGGATCGTCCTCCACGAACAGCATGCGCGGCAGTCGCGTCTCGCTCATGCGCCAAGACTACCCGTCGCGGAGGCGGGGAGCGCGGTGCTAGACCCGGAGAAAACGGCGCATGGTGAGTCCCGAGCCGAGGGCACCGATGCCGAGCCCGGCCACGAGCAGCAGGAACACGAGCAGCGGGAAGGCGATCGCCGAGGGTCCACCGCCTGCCGTCATCGAGGACTGGACACGATCGGCCAGGAGCGTCTGATAGCTGAGCGCCAGCAGGATCGCAGCCAGACCTGCCCCCGCCACCCCGCAGACCATCCCCTCGATCATGAAGGGCAGGCGAACGAACCAGTTGGTCGCGCCGACGAGCTTCATCACCTCAACCTCGCGGCGACGGGCGAAGATCGACAGCCGGATCGTGTTGCCGATCAGCAGCACTGCGGCGATCGCCAGCACCACGCCCATGCCGAGCAGCACGAGCGTGATCGTGCCCGCGGTCTTCAGCACGCGGTCGGCCTTGCCCGCTCCGTAGTCCGGGTTCGGCAGCCCTGCTTGCGGTGGATCCAGCCCTGGCAGCCCCGCGATCGCCGCAGCGACCGCCGCCGTCTGATCGGGATTATCCGCCTTGAACTCGAAGGAGGCCGGCAGCGGGTTGCCCAGCGTCAGCTTGAGCAGTTCGGAGTCTTCGCCGAGCTGCTTCTGGAGACGCAGGATCGCGTCGTCCTTGGAGATGAACTGCAGCGAGCCCTCGGCGACGCCGGGCGTCTCCGTGATCGTCCGCTGGATCTCCGCGATCTGGCGCGGCGTGGCCGCGTCCTTGAGGTAGGCGCGGATCGTGACGTCGTCGCGGACCTTGTTGGAGTAGTTGTAGACGTAGGAGCCGAGCGCGATGCCGATGCCGGCGATGAACATCACGACAAGCACCGTCACCACGGCCGCGATCGTCGTCGCGAAGTTGCCGCGCAGCGACTTCAGCGCCTCGACCACGAAGAATCGCCAGCGCGTCTCCACTACGCCTCCTCCTCCTCGACGTAGCCGCCGCGCCGATCGTCGCGCGCCACGCGGCCCTCCTCGAGGGCGATCACGCGGCGACGCATCTTGTCGACCATCTCGCGATCGTGCGTGGCCATCAGGATCGTGGTACCCGCGCGGTTGATCCGGTACAGCAGCTGCATGATGCCGATCGACGTCTCCGGGTCAAGGTTGCCGGTCGGCTCGTCGCAGATCAGCAGCGGCGGGTGGTTGACGAAGGCGCGCGCGATCGAGACGCGCTGCTGCTGGCCGCCCGACAGCTCATGCGGGAGCTTGTCGATCTTGTCGCCCAGGCCGACCAGACCGATGATCTCGGGGACCTTGCGCTCGATGATCTCGCGGCGCTGGCCCTGCACCTCGAGCGCGTACGCGACGTTCTCGTACACGCTCCGCGTCGGCAGCAGCTTGAAGTCCTGGAACACGCAGCCGATGTTGCGGCGCAGCTTCGGCACCTGCGAGCGCTTGAGCGTGCGCAGCGAGCGGCCGCCGACCTGGACGTTGCCACTGGTGGCGTCGATCTCCTTCAGCAGGAGCTTGATGAACGTGGACTTGCCGGAGCCGGACGGGCCGACGAGGAAGACCCACTCGCCCTTGTCGATCTGCAGCGTGACGTCGCGGAGCCCGACGACGTCGCCGGAATACACCTTGGTGACGTCCTCGAGCAGGATCATCGCCTCCTGGCGCGGCGCGAACGGGCGACGGAACTCGCTCGTCTCGCCGGCCAGCTCAGACAGCGCCTCGGCGCGGCGGCGGCGGCGCTCTTCGGCCTCGCGCTCGAGCTCATGCTCGCTGCGCAGCTCGGTCGACGCGATGCTCACCGGTCCGGGATCAGCGACGTCGTGGGGGCTGCGCAGGGCATCCGATGGGGTGTCGCGCTTCAGCATCCTCTCGCACTCACCCTACCAGCCGTATGCACGCTCAGACGATCACGATTCGGCAACGGCGTCGCCGTCCGCAGCGGTGCGGCGGAGGAGAAAATCGCGGATGAAAGGGTCGAGTTCGCCATCGAGGATCGCCTGCACGTTGCCGTCCTTCCGGTTGGTGCGATGGTCGTTGACCATCGTGTACGGATGCAGGACGTAACTGCGGATCTGACTGCCAAAGGAGTTGTCTTGCGAGGTTCCCCGCGCCTTGGCCAACTCCTCCTCTCGCTGCTTCAGCTGGAGCTCGATCAGACGGCTCTTGAGGACGCGCATCGCAGTCTGCTTGTTGGACGTCTGTGAGCGCTCGTTCTGGCACTGCACGACGATTCCGGTCGGCAGGTGCGTGATGCGCACGGCCGAGTCCGTCTTGTTGACGTGCTGGCCGCCCGCACCGGAGGCGCGGTACGTGTCGATACGGAGGTCGCCCTCATCGATCTCCACGTCGACGTCCTCGTCGACCCACGGGGTGACATCCACGCGAGCAAAGGCGGTGTGGCGACGGTGCGCGGAGTCGAACGGCGACAGGCGGACGAGGCGGTGGACGCCCTTCTCGGCGCCCATGATGCCGTACGCGTTCTCGCCCTCGATCAGCACGGAGACGGACTTGAGGCCCGCCTCTTCGCCCGGTGAGGCCTCGAGCAGCTCGGTCTTGAATCCGCGGCGCTCGGCCCAGCGCAGATACATGCGCAGGAGCATCTCGGTCCAGTCCATCGAATCGGTGCCACCGGCGCCCGCGCTGATCGTGGCGACCGCAGGACCCGCGTCGTACTCGCCGGAGAACAGCGCGCCCTCCTCCAACTCGTCGATCCGGTCGCCGAGCCCGATCACCTGGGCGGTGACCTCCTCGGCCAGTTCGGGCGCGTCGCCGAGCATGGCGACGAGGTCGCCGGCGTCGGCGACATCGGTGCTGAGCGCCTCGTACAGCTCGAGCTTGCGCGCAGCGCGCGTGCGCTCGGCCGAGACCTTGACGGCCCGGTCCTGATCATCCCAGAAGCCGGGCGTGGCGATCTGCCCGTCCAGCTCGTCGATCCGTGCGGTCAGCTGAGCAGGGTCAAAGATACTCCCGGACCCACACGAGGCGGGCCTTGAGCTCCTCGACGGCGGCCGGCAGCTCGTCGACCGTCAGCACGGCGGCGGCCTCAGCCACGACGCTTCCGCTTGGCGGTCTTCTTCTTCTGCCGTCCGGCCGCCCCGGGCGCCTGCCCGCGCATCGTGTTGGACGAGCGATCATCCTCGGCCGGCGGCAGCGGCGTGGAGGTCGGCGTGCCGCCCCACTCCGTCGAACGCGACCAGGCGGAGTCCTGACGCGGAGGCGCCAGCCCCTCCGGCACGGCCTGCGGCAGCGTCTCGCCGGTACCGAAGGGCCGGACGTCCTCATGCTGCGCCACCAGCGAGTCGAGATCCTCCTCGAGCTGGAAGGGATCGATGACCGAGCGCCCGTCGGGGCCGTCGACCTCGATCACGAACTGGAACAGGCCCGCGACGACCTCCTGCTGCACCTCGGTCATCATCTCGCCGAACATCTTGTGACCCTCGGTCCGGTACTCGACGACCGGGTCCTTCTGCGCGAGACCGCGCAGGTGGATGCCGTCGCGCAGGTAGTCCATGTTGTCGAGGTGCTCGCGCCAGCGGGTGTCGATCGTCTGCAGCAGGTAGAAGCGCTCGGCCCGCCGCATCAGCTCGGGGTCGATCTGCTCGACCACCGTCTCCTTGCGCTCGTAGGCGGTCGCTGCATCGGCGACGACGCGGTCGATCAGCGCCTCGGGATCGATCTCCTCGGCGGGACCGAGGTCGGCAGCCGTGAAGGAGACCGGGTAGACGGAGCGGAGACCGACGAGCATGCCGTCGATGTCCCACTCCTCCTCGCTGTCGCTCTGCGTGTGCAGTTCCACCACGTCCTCGACCGTCTCGTCGACCCACTCGCGCACCAGGTCGGAGATGTCCGCGCCCTCGAGCACCTCACGGCGCTGCTCGTAGACGACCTCGCGCTGCTTGTTCAGCACGTCGTCGTACTTGAGGACGTTCTTGCGGATCTCAAAGTTGTGCTCCTCGACGCGGCGCTGCGCGCCCTCGATCTGGCGCGAGAGCAGCTTGTGCTCGATCGGCTCGCCCTCCGGCGGGCCCAGCTTGTCGAGGATGTTGTAGATGCGGTCGCCGGCGAACAGGCGCACGACCTCGTCCTCGGCGGACAGGTAGAACCGTGTCTCGCCCGGATCGCCCTGACGTCCGGAGCGGCCGCGCAGCTGATTGTCGATCCGGCGGGACTCGTGACGTTCCGTGCCGAGCACGTAGAGGCCGCCCAGATCGGGCACGCCCTCGCCGAGCTTGATGTCGACGCCGCGACCGGCCATGTTGGTCGCGATCACGACGGCACCCCGCTGGCCGGCATTGACGATGATCTCGCCCTCGCGCTCGTGCTCCTTGGCGTTCAGAAAGTCGTGCGGAATGCCCTGGCGCTAGAGCAGCGCGCTGAGATGCTCGGACGTCTCGATGTCGATCGTGCCGACCAGCACCGGCTGGCCGGAGGTATGGCGCTCGGCGATATCCGCTGCGACGGCGTCGAACTTCTCGCCCTTCGTCTTGAAGATCAGATCCTCGC
>CAJCBN010000484.1 GCA_903960645.1 uncultured Actinomycetes bacterium
ACTCGCCGGCGTCGAAGTACGTGCGCCAGCTGTGCATCGGGTGCGGATCGCCGTACGGCACGATCATCTCGGCGCAGGAGGCGCGGTGCATGATGCGGCGACCCTTGAAGCGCACGTCGTGGAGCACGAGGCCCTCCTGGGCGTCGAGCGACGTGGAGAACTCCCAGTCGAGCCAGCTGATGCGGTTGCCGTCGACGGTGAAGGACGTGCCGTCGGGTTGGGTGATCTCGATCGGCTTGAAGCCCTCGCGCAGCGGTACAGAGCCGAGCGCGTACTCGCCGTCGGCCTCCGGGATCGGCTTGACGTCGTACTCCTCGATCGCGAGGACACGCTGCTCGTCGAGGTCGAAGATGGCGAGCATGCTCTCGATCGGGCGGGCGTAGCCATTCTGGCCGAGCGGTCCGCGCAGGTACGGGACGCAGCGCGCGATGCGGTGGTGCTCCTCGAGCTCGTGCCCCATCTTGGCCGCGGCGAGCACGTCGATCTGCACCAGCGCCATGTCGGTGATACCGCGCTTGGCGAGCGCTTCGAGCATCAGCGGGTCCTGCTTGCACGCGGCCTCGGCAGCGAGGTACTCGTCGGTCGTGATCGGCGGCTGCGCGCCGGGGAAGTGCCGGTCCTCGCTGACGGAGCCCGCCACGAGGTCGACGGTGATCTCCCGGACCTGGCGCTGCGCGTCGTAGATCGCCGCGCGACCACGCCGCGTGGGCAGCGGCCCACCGGCGTCCGCCCACGCGAGATAGTCGTCCTTGGCGGGCTCGCGCACGCCGATCATCACGAACACCGCGTCGGCGGCGCCGTCGGCCGTCCGCGCGATCTCGGCGGTGCGGCGGATCTCGTCGGGCGTGAGCGGGTGCAGCGGATGGAGCGTCATGCCGGAAGCGTGGCACACGCGGGACGAATTGGCATTCTGCCGCCGCATCGGCCCGCTGCCCGCGGCCGGCGGCTAGCCTGCCGGCATGAGCGAGATCGACGAGCTGATGCAACAAGGCGCTGACGCCTTCGCGGCCGGCGATCTGAGCGCGGCACAGGCGGCGTGGGAGGCGGCTGCCGCCGCCGGCCACGACGGCGCACAGGATGCGCTGCGCCTGCTGGCGAGCGGCGATGCCCGCCGTCAGGTGCTGTGGGGCAAGCTCGCCGAGCGCGACAACGCCAATGCCATCTGGAGCCTCGGCGTGGCTGCCGTCGAGCGCGCCGACCTAGCGGGCGTGCGCGAGCATTGGGGCCAGGCCGCCATGCTCGACGAGGCGTTGGCCGGCGAGCTGTCCGGACTGCTCGACTGCGAGCCAGCGGCAGCCGTGACGGCGTTGCGCGAGTTGCCCGACGGCACCCTCTGCTTCCGCCTCGGAGAGCTCTGCCTCGGCACGGGCCTCGAGTCGACCGCGCTGGTCTGGTGGAACCTCGCCGTCGCGGCGGGAAGTCCCGAGGCCGAGGCGCTACTCGAGCGCCTCGGCTCCTCCGACTGACACCGCCCAAGCGCACCCACCAGCGGCGATCAGAGCAGGGATGCCGCTGCACTCCAACCGCACAACGGCGATCACAACAGGGACGCCACTGCGTGGCAGCCGCACAACGGCGATCAGGGCAGGTATCGCGAGCCAACTCCGATGCGACTAAGGGGTCAGACCCTTTCGTCGCATGCCGGGATGCAAAGGACGCTCAAGTTGAGATGACTGGCATGCGACG
>CAJCBN010000485.1 GCA_903960645.1 uncultured Actinomycetes bacterium
CGGCGACGATCACCATCGACGTCACCGCGCCGTCGTCAACGCCGGTCATCACGGCGGGCCCGGCCAGTGCCATCAACACCACGTCCACCAGCGTGGCGTTCTCCGGCGCCGGTGCGGGGGAGACCTACGAGTGCCGCATCGACAGCGACACCTACGCGGCGTGCACCAGCCCGCAGGCGTACACGGACCTGGGTGAGGGCAGCCATACAATTGACGTCCGCATCGTCGACGCCGCCGGCAATGCGACCGCGCCGGCCAGCAGCATCTTCACCGTCGATACCACGGCACCGACGAGCACGGTTGCCATCCCCACCAAGCCCGTCGATCCCGACAACGACTCGACCCCGACCTTTGCCTTCACCGGCGCGGCGGGTGGCGAGACGTACCAGTGCCAGTTGGGCAGTGGCGCCTGGGCTACGTGCGCGACGCCGTATACCGTCAGCCCCGCGCTGGTTGAGGGCGTCTACACCCTGCGCGTGCGCACTGCCGATGCCGCCGGCAACACCGGTAGCGCGACCGCCTTCACGTGGACGCTTGATCTGACGGCGCCGGCCTCCGCTCCGACGATCCTGACGAGCCCGGTCAACCCGAGCGCTGTTGTGACCGGCACCTTCACGTTCGGCGGTGCCATCACCGGCGAGACCTACGAGTGCCGTATCGACAGCGGCGTGTGGACGGCCTGCACCTCTCCGTTCACCACCGCCTCGCTGGCCGACGGCTCGCACTCGTTCGCCGTGCATCTGCGTGATGGCGCGGGGAACACCGGTCCCGCGGCGATTGCCTCGTGGACGATCGATACGACGGTGCCGACCAGCACCGCCACGATCACGTCCGGTCCGTCCGTCTCCGCGACCACCTCGACCGCCACGTTCGGCCTCGCCGGCGCGGTCTCGGGCGAGGGCTACCAGTGCCGCATCGACGGTGGCGCCTGGACGACCTGCACCACGCCGTGGCAGCTGACGGGACTCGCCGACGGCAGCCATACGTTCGACGTCCGCACTGCTGATGCGGCGGGCAACGGCGGCCCGACCACCAGCCGCGTTTGGCTGATCGACACCGTCGCGCCGAGTGGCACGCCCGTGATCGGCGGTCGCCCGAGCGATCCGACGACGCAGACGACGGCGTCGCTGACCTTGACGGGCGCTGGTGCTGGCGAGACCTACGCCTGCTCGGTCGATGGCGCGGCCTTCGCCGCCTGCACGTCGCCGCTGGCACTGACAGGGCTCGCCGACGGTGGACACGCCGTGCGCGTGCACCTCGCCGACGCCGCAGGCAACGTTGGGCCCAACGCCTCCGTCGCCTGGACCGTCGACGCGACGGCTCCGACCACTGCGCCGGCCGTCAGCGGCCTGCCGACCGGCTCGACGACGGGCACCTCGGCGTCCTTCACGACCACGGGCGAGGCGGGGACCACGCCTGAGTGCCGCCTCGACGGCGGCGCATGGGGTCCGTGTGTGAGTCCGCTGACCGGCCTGACCGACGGCACCCACACCCTCGAGGTGCGCAACGTCGACGCGGCGGGCAACGCCGGCCCGATCTCGAGCACCGTCTGGACGGTCGACACGGCAATCCCGGCGTCACCGACGCCGGGCGCCATGCCGCCGGCCACCTCCGACACGTCGACCCAGTTCACCTTCACCGGCGAGCCGTCGGCCACCTTCACCTGCCGCATCCGCTCCGTTACCGGTCCGAGCGCGCCGCACACGACGATCTCGGTCATCTCTGGCTGGGACTACCGCGCCTGCAGCAGCCCCGTCACCAGCCCGACGCTCGGCAACGGCACGTACGCGCTCGACCTGCGCCAGACCGACGCGGCCGGGAACGCCAGCCCCGACCAGACGATCTACTGGACGATCGATGCCAGCGCTCCGGCCTCGGTGGTGGTCACCAGCATTCCCGCCAGCCCGACCACGGCACGTACGGCGGCGCCCGTCCTGCACCTGACGCCGAACGACAGCGCGACGGCGACCGTCTACACGCTGGAGTGCAAGATCGACAATGGCTCATGGCTGCTCGCCGACGGGTCGAACACCACGACGTGTCCCGTCTCGGGCTCGGCCCCGACGTACACGCTGTCGCTCAGCGGTCTCGCCGAGGGCGACCACAGCGTCTCGGTCCGTCAGCTGAAGAAGGTCGGCAGCAGTGCGCCGACGGTCAGTGACATCACGCAGATTGTCTGGACCGTCGACGTCACGGCCCCTGCCGCTCCGGGTGTCGCCACGCAGCCGGCCAGCCCGACCAACCAGACCACGGCGGCCTTCACCTTCACCCAGGAGGCAGGCTCGACGCTGGAGTGCCAGCTCGACGGTGGTGCGTGGGCGCCGTGCGCCTCGTCCTACTCCGGTCTCGCCTCGGGCAGTCACACGCTCGCCACGCGTGCGGTCGACAGTGCCGGCAACGCGAGTGCGTCGACGAGCGTCACGTGGACGGTCGACCTCGTGCCGCCGGGAGCCGTCACGGTCACCGGCAGCCCCGCGGCCGTCAACGCGCAGACGACCGCCACCGTGTCGTTCAACCTCACCGGCGATGCCGTGGCCACGGAGTGCAAGCTCGATACCGGTGCGTGGGCCGCGTGCACCAGCCCGTTCGCGACCGGCACGATCGGCGAGGGCACGCACACCGTGCAGATCCGCCAGCTCGATGCCGCGGGCAACGTTGGCACGCCCACCTCGACCACGTGGATCGTCGACCTCGCGCCGCCCGCCTCGGCGCCGGTGATCGCCTCGGGGCCGTCTGGCTTCGTGACCGCCGGCCAGTCGGCGTTCGCCTTCCTCGGCGCGGCCGGTGACGAGACGTACCAGTGCCGCCTCGACAGTGGCGCGTGGACCGCATGCCTCGCGTCGTATACGACGCCGCTGCTCGCCGATGGCGCACACACGCTCGACGTCCGCCTCGTGGATGCCGCGGCGAACGTCGGCCCGACGGCCTCGCGCACCTGGACGATCGACACGACCACGCCGAGCACCGCACCGACGATGGCCACCGTGCCGCCGAATCCGAATAACGACGCCACGCCGAGCTTCGCGTTCTCCGGCGCCGGGGCAGGGGAGACCTACCAGTGCCGCACGGATGCCGGCGCGTGGGTCGCCTGCACCTCGCCGATCACGCTGCCGACGCTCGGTGAGGGCACGCACACCTTCTGGGTGCGTGTGATCGACGGGGCGGGCAACACGGGCCCGGCGACGTCGACCACCTGGACGGTCGACACGACCGCGCCGACCACGCTGCCGACGATCGTCAGCGGGCCGAGCGCGCAGACCAATCAGACAACGGCCGACTTCTCGTTTGCCGGTGCTGTCGGTGGCGAGACGTACGTCTGCAGCCTTGACGGCAGTGCGTACGCCGCCTGCACCAGCCCGCGGTCGCTGTCGGCGCTCGCCGATGGTTCGCACACGTTCCGCGTGGCACTCGTGGACGCGGCGGGTAACCAGGGTCCGGCCGCAGCGCAGACATGGACGATCGGCACGTCGGTGCCGACGGCACTCCCGACGGTCACACCGAGCCAGGGCGGCACCACCAACGACACGACGCCGTCGTTCGCGCTGTCGGGCGGCGTTGCGGGCGGGACCTTCGAGTGTCGCGTCGACGGCGGCGCCTGGACGACGTGTGTGAACCCGTACACCGTCAGCCCGGCCCTCGCGCCCGGGACGCACACCATCGAGACGCGTGTCGTCGACGCCTTCGGCAATGCCGGCTCGGCGACCTCGACGACGGTCGTGATCGACACGACGCCACCTGTCGCGCCCACGCCGTCCACGACCCCGGCCAGCCCGACCAATCAGACCACCGCGAGCATCGGCATCAGCGGCGAGGCCGACGCCACGTTCGAGTGCAAGCTCGATACCGGCGACTGGGTGGCGTGCAGCAACCCGACCGCGATCACCGGGCTGGCCGACGGCCCGCACACGCTGCAGATGCGGCAGCTCGACGCCGCTGGCAATACGAGCCCCGCCACTTCGGTCTCGTGGACCGTCGATACCGCGGTGCCGTCGCCGGCCCCGACGATTACGGGTACGCCGATCAGCCCCGCGTCGACGAGTTCGGCCACGCTCACGTTCGCAGCGACTGAGGCCGGCTCTACCCTCGAGTGCTCGATCGACGGCGCCACCTACACGACGTGTACGAGCCCGCTGTCGCTGACCGGCCTGAGCGAGGGCGGCCATGTCGTGAAGATCCGCGAGGTCGATGCCGCCGGCAACGTCGGCGCCAGCTCGACCGCCAGCTGGATCGTCGACACCACGCCGCCGAACAACCCGCCCACGGTTACGGGCGTGCCGACCGGCGTCACAGCGTCGGGTGCGCTCAGCGCGACGTTCACCGGTGATGCTGGCAACGGCTTCCAGTGCAAGCTCGACTTCGGTGGCTGGGGCACCTGCACCAGTCCGTTCAGCACGTCGGGCCTGGCCGACGGTCAGCACACGCTGTCGGTGCGCCAGATCGATACCGCAGGCAACGCGGGGCCGAGCGTGTCGAGCATGTGGACGGTCGACAGCACCGCGCCGACGGCGCCGCCGCTGACCGGCACACCGCCGGCGCTCACCTCGAACACGCAGCCCGTGTTCACGTTCACGGGCGATGGCGACACGACGTTCGAATGCTCGCTCGACGGTGCGACCTGGACGACGTGTTCGAGCCCCGTGCAGGTCGATCCAGCACTCGCCGATGGCAGTTACACCTTCAGCACGCGCCAGATCGACGCCGCGGGCAACACGGGCCCGGTCAGCTCGTTCGCCTTCACGGTCTCGGCGACGGCTCCGCCGGAAGTGGCCGTCGACAACATCCCCGGCAGCCCGACGGGCGAGACGACGGCCGATCTCTTCCTGACGGAGGAGCCAGGCGCGACGATTGAGTGCTCGGTCGACGGTGGCGCCTGGACCACGTGCACCAGCCCGCTGTCGCTCAGTGGCCTGAGCGAGGGGCCGCACGAGGTGCTTGTGCGCCAGCAAAGCGCCGCCTCGCCGCCGGTCCAAAGCGCCGACACCGCGATCCGCTGGCTCGTCGATCTGACACCGCCGCCGTCGCCCGCCGTCTCTGGCCGGCCCGCCGACCCGACGACGGCGCGCGACGCCACCTTCACGGTCACCACGGCGCCCGACACGACGCTTGAGTGCCAGCTGACGCCGGGCTCGACGTGGGCGCCGTGCACGCCACCGCTGTCGTTCTCAGCGCTCGCCGATGGTGCGTACACCTTCCAGACCCGCGCCACCGACAGCGCGGGCAACGTCAGTGCGCCGACGAGTACCACGTGGATAGTCGACAACGACCCGCCGACCGGCACAGCTGTGGTTGCCAGTGGGCCCGCCGCGCAGACCGCATCATCGGTCGCGACGTTCCAGTTCTCCTACGGCGCCGACGGCACCGGCGCGCTTTGCAGTCTCGACGGCGCCGCCTTTGCACCGTGCGCCACGCCGGTCACGATCCCGAGCGTGAGTGAGGGCTCGCACACGTTCCGCATCAAGCCCGTCGATGCCGCGGGCAACGTCGGCGCCAACGTCACGACGTACACGTGGGACGTATTCATCCCGACGACGCCTCCGCCCGGCACGGTCGGCATCACCATCGACAGTGGGGCCACCTGGGTCTCTTCGAGCTCGGCCGTGATCGACATCATCTGGCCTGCCGGCACGCGCTACATCGAGCTGTCGAACGACGCCGGCTTCGCGGCGGTCACGCGCTATGCGATCACGACGCAGGTGTTGTGGCAGCTGCTGCCCGGCGCGGGACAGCGCACGGTCTACGCCCGCTTCCTCGACGTCGCCGCGGCGGAGATCTCGGCCGCGCAGGACGCCGTCGGTGTCGATCCGACCGCCCCGGGTGTGTCGGCGATCGAGGCGTCGTGGTCTGGTGCGAGCACCGTGCTCGTCACGCCGACGATGAGTGATGCCGAGAGCGGCGTTGCGAGCTGGCAGGCCACGACTGATCCGGCTAGCCCGGGCGCGGTGATCCCGGTCGGCACGCGCTCGGCCACGATCGCCGCCGCACCGGGCGCCACGATCTTCGTGCGTGCGGTCGACCTGGCGGGCAACGTCTCGGCCTGGGTCACGCGTGCTGCACCCGCGGTGCAGGCCGCGACCGCAGGCTCCACGACGGCAGGTGCCAACACGATCACCATTGCGGCCAACGCCACGGCCAGCACGGTGGCCAGGGTCGCGGGCTCTGGTGCCGCGGACGTGGCGCTTGGCTGTACGGCCACAGACGGCTCGACGTGCGATTTCCGCATCGATCTGCGGTACCGGAAGAAGGTCATCGCCAGCTCGAGCACGCGCCTCGCCTCGGGCGCGCGCAGCACCGTCAGCTTCAAGCTGCCCAAGGATGTACAGCGCCAGCTCGCGCAGTCGGGTGGGCTGGATCTGAACATGTCGGTGCAGGCGAAGACAGCCGCAGGCGAGGAGACGAGGGACGCGCCGCTGGCGCTGACTGCGCCCCGCGCCACAGCGATCACGTCGATCAACCCGTCGAATGTCTCGACGAGTGGCGCGTCGGCGCAACTGACGGTGCGCTGCGGCGGCACGATCCCGTACCACTGTGCTGGCCCGCTCCAGCTGTACGCCGTACCGCAGGGACGCCGCTCGGCACGCGCAGCTGATCCCGTGGTCGCCACGGCGTCGGTGAAGGGGGCGGCCGGCGCGAACCTGCCCGTCAAGATCGTCCTCAACGCCAAGGGCAAGGCGCTGCTCAAGAAGCAGGGCACGCTGCGGGTGATCGCGCGGATGTCGGTGCCGGAGACAGGTGCCGCCAAGTCCAGCGGATCGTTCGTCTTCCAGACGGTGCGCGCTGACGACTGGCTGCGGCGCGTGCTTGCGGAGATGAGCCGCTCCACGCCGGCGCGCTGGTTCCTCAACAACACGCTGGATTCATTCCGTGCCGGACGCATCAGCGCCGCTGAGGCCGCACGGCTGATCGAGAAGCACACGCTCGAAGAGCGTGAGAACACGGTCAAGCGCATCCAGCTGTATCTGCAGGCGCCAGCCTCGCAGAAGCTCCAGGCGCACTACCTCATGCTCGCCTATACCCAGTCGGTGGTCGCCGACCAGAAGACGATCGCCTGGCTCAGGGCCGGCGGCAGCCCGGCGACGGAGCCGTGGCAGTACCACGCCAAGGTCTCGGCGACGAAGGCAACGCTCGTCAAGCTGCTGGTGAAGACGGCTGCACCGCTCGGCATTCCCGTGCCGCAGGCGTCATCGCTCTATCCGTA
>CAJCBN010000486.1 GCA_903960645.1 uncultured Actinomycetes bacterium
CCGCGCCTTGGACCACCTCACCGGCACCCACCGCCGCGCTCTTCGCGTTGGCCGCAGCGTCACGCGCTTTGTCCTTGAGATCCTCGGGAATCGCCTTCTTGAAGTCGTCGAGCAGTCCCATCACACGCCTCTCCGGTCGCGGTTGACGGTCCTATCCTAGAGCGACCTACGCCTCGAGGTGCGCGGGAAATCCGTCCGCGCGCAGATCCGTCTTGCAGGCGTCCTCGAGCAGCTTGACGATCATCGGACTCTCGGCGTCGCCGCCGTACTGCGCCTTGCCGCGGATGTACGTCTGGCGCACGAGGCTCGCGAGCTCGACGGGCACGTTGTATTCGCGGCTCATCTGGTCGATGAAGCCGAGGTCCTTGAGCGCAAGGTCGAAGTTGAAGTCGATCTGGTACGAGCCGTTGAGAACCAGCTGGCCCTCGGTCTCGTGCACGAACGAGTTGCCGCTCGAGGCCTGAATGACCTCCCACGCGGTCTTCAGGTCGAGGCCACCCTTCTTGGCGAGCATCAGTGCCTCACCATCAGCCACAAGGTGGATGAAGGCGAGCATGTTCGTGATCGCCTTGATCTTCGAGGCCTGGCCGACGACACCAACGTGGAAGGTGCGGTTGCCGATGATCTGGAACAGCTCCATGTGGCGCTGCACCACCTCCTCGGACCCGCCGATGATGACGGTGATCTCGCCGCTCTTGGCAAGGTGCACGCCGCCCGTGACGGGTGCCTCAATGGCACGGATGCCCGCGGCCTCGGCACGCTCGCCGAGGTCGACGACGAGGTCGTAGTCGTTCGTCGAGTTATCGATCCACGTGGAGCCCTGCGGCATCGCTGGGATGATCTCGGCGAAGACCGCCTCGATCGCCTTCGTCGACGGCAGGCAGGTGAAGGCCGCGTCGACGCCCGTGACGGCGTCGGCCGCACTGCTCGCCCAGCGCGCCCCCGCGGCGACGAGCGCCGTGCCGGAGTCCTCGTTGAGATCGAAGACGGCGACCTCATGGCCCGCCTTCAGGAGGTTCATGGCGATGTGCTCGCCGAGGTTGCCGAGGCCGATGTATGCGAGCTTCACGGGTAGTGCTCCTCCTGGAGTTCGCCGTAGATGGGGTTGAGATGCAGGGCGGTGCCGGTGTACGGGTTGGCCCGCGCGACGTCCTCGTCCAGCTCGACGCCGAGGCCCGGCGCCGTCGGGATGATCACGTGGCCGTCCTCGAAGCCCATCTTGGTCTTGAGGATCTCGGCGTGGAAGCCGCCCCAGTCGCGGATGCTCTCCGTGATCAGGAAGTTCGGCGAGCAGGCACCGATCTGGACGTTGGCGGCACCGACGAGCGGGCCGCAGTACAGATGCGGGGCGATCTGCGCGTAGTGCGTCTCGGCCATGCCGGCGATCTTCTTCGCCTCGAGGATGCCGCCGACGCGGCCGAGGTTCATCTGCAGGATCGAGGCCGCGCCGGTGCGCAGCACGCGGGCGAACTCGTACTTGGTGGTCAGGCGCTCGCCCGTGGCGATCGGGATCGACGTGGACTGCGCGACCTTGGCCATCTCCTCCGGCATGTCCGGCGGCGTGGGCTCCTCGAACCAGAGCGGCTCGTACTTCTCGAGACGCCGGGCCATGCGGATCGCGCCGCTGGTGGTGAACTGCCCGTGCGTGCCGAACAGCATGTCGACGTTCGGGCCGACGGCCTCGCGGATCTGCTTGACGAACCGCTCGCAGCGCTCCAGCGCCTCGACCGACGGGTTGCGCGGATCGAGCGACGAGTAGCGGCCGGCGGGGTCGAACTTGACGGCCGTGAAGCCGCGCTCGACGTTCTCGACCGCGCGCTGCGTGGAGAGATCCGGGTCGTGGTAGACGTCGACCGGGTCGCCGGCCTCCTCATAGAGGTAGGTGTAGGCGCGCAGGCGCTCACGCACCTTGCCACCCAGCAGGTCGTAGATCGGCTTGCCGGCCGACTTGCCGATGATGTCCCAGAGCGCCATCTCGATACCGCTGAACACGCCCATCACCGTGGTGTCGGGGCGGAACTGGAAGCCGGCGCCGTAGACCTCGCGGAACATCGTCTCGATGCGGTGCGGGTCCATCCCGACGATGCGGCGCTCCATCATGTCGTCGATGCACTTGGCGATCACGTCGGGCCCGAAGGTCGCGACGTAGCACTCGCCGTAGCCGACGATGCCGTCGTCGGTGACGAGCTTGACGAAGATGAAGTAGTTGCCCCCCTCGCTCGGGGGCGGGTTGCCGACGACGAACGTCTCCCAGGAGGCGATCTTCATCAGAACACCACCACGTTGCGCAGCGCCTCGCCGCGCTTGACCGCGGCAATCGCCTCGTTGATCTCCTCGAGCGGGTACTCCTTGGTGACCAGCTCATCGAGCTTGAGCCGCCCGCCGCGGTAGAGGCCGACCAGCTGCGGGATGTCGGCGGGCGTCTGGGCGGAGCCCATCTTGCTGCCGATGATGCGCTGCGAGTCCGCCGCGATCCACGAGGGGTCAAACGTCGTCGTGACGCCACTCGGCGGCATGCCGACGATGATCGTCTCGGCGCCCTTGCCCATCAGGCCGATGCCCTGCTCGATCGCGGGCCCGACGCCGACCGAGACGAGCACGTGGTCGGCCATGCGGCCGTTCGTCAGCTCGCGCACTTCGGCGGCCACGTCCGCGCTGGTCTTCGAATTGATCACGTGCGTCGCACCGAACGCGCGCGAGGCCTCGAGCTTCAGGTCGTTGACGTCGATGGCGATCAGCGGGTTGGCGCCCGACAGCGCGGCACCCTGGATGCAGTTGAGACCGACACCGCCGGTGCCGATGACGACGACGGAGGCGCCGGGCTTGATCGTCGTCGTGTTGATCGCCGCGCCGACGCCGGTGATCACGCCGCAGCCGAGCAGCGAGGCAACGGCGAAGCCGACGTCCTTGGGCATGACCGCGATCTGCGAGTAGTGCACGAGCACCTGCTCGGCGAAGGAGCCGACGTTCATCATCTGCGCGACGGGCGCGCCCGCGGCGTCCTTGAGCGGCTGGCGCGTGGACAGCGGCAGCGTGGCCTCGCACATCACACGATCGCCGCGCGAGCAGTAGAAGCACTGGCCGCAGGCACGGATCAACGTGACGACAACGTGGTCGCCGACCTGGACGCCGGGTGTCTCCGGGCCGACGGCGCTGACGATGCCAGCCGCCTCATGGCCGTACAGCGCGGGCAGGTCGCCGCCCCAGCCGCCATCCATGTACGTGATGTCGGAATGGCAGATCGCGCAGGCCTTGACGTCCACGACGAGTTCGCCCGCCTGGGGCGCCTCGAGCGTCAGCTCCTCGATCACCAGCGGTTCATTGAATGCGCGGCAGACGGCAGCCTTCATGTGATCACCTTCAACTCGTTCGTGTACGACGTCGTCGGCGGGCGAACCCGCGCGCCGTAGGGAGCCTACCTGTAGTTCCTGAGGAGGCTGTTCAGTCTCAGGATTGGTAGCCGGGGTGGACGCTAACGGCCGTTGCATCAGGTCGATTAGGAGATGGATCCCATGCGAGTACTCTCGCCACCAAGACATACATGGATTCATTTTGACTCGGTCAGACGTTTGGTATTTTTGCCTGATGGCAGGTCCAGCCATCCTTCGCAGTTCGTTCCTAGCCGGAGTCCTGTTCACTGCACTCGCCGCTGCCGGACTACGGGTGCCGCAGATTGCCGGCGCAGCCGAGCGCGCGCTGCGCGGCACACGCCACTGGCCGACGAGAGCAGAGTGGCGCGCCCTCGATCAGACGGTCGGCGGCCGACTGATCCGCCCCGTGTCGCCCTGGGCTCGACTGGCGCCCAGGGCTCCCGTCCCAAAACGCCTGCGTAACCCGTTCTACCTCGAAGAGCATGCAGGGGCGACGCAGTCGACAGGAATGCACCGCGCCTGGAAATCCGTCCCGAGCGACTACGCCGTTGCCTGCGAGTCCGTCGACGACATCAAGGCCGCCGTCGACTTCGCCCGCACTCACGGCGTCCGAATCGCGGTTAAGGGCACCGGGCACGACTACTTCGGACGCTCCTGCGCGCCAGACTCGCTGCTGATCTGGACGCACCCGATGCGCGAGATCACCGTCCATCAAGCCTTCGTGCCTGCCGGCGCGCCGCGCGGCACAACGCCCGTGCACGCAGTCACGACCAGTGCCGGCAACCGCTGGCTAGAGGCCTACCGCGCCGCAACGGCTGCTGGTCGCTACATCCAAGGCGGCGGGTGCACCAGTGTCGGCGCCTGCGGCGGCTTTGCCCTCGGCGGCGGCTTCGGGTCCTACTCGAAGCGCTTTGGCTCGGGTGCCGCGGGCGTCCTCGAGATCGAGGTCGTCACCGCCGACGGCCGCATACGCACCGTGAACCGGTTCCAGGAGCCCGACCTGTTCTGGGCCCTCAAGGGTGGCGGCGGCGGCACGTTCGGCGTCGTCAGCCGCATGACGCTGCTCAGCCATCCGATCCCGCGCACCGACGGCTGGCTGTCTGGCCAGGTCACAGCGCATTCCGACGCGGCCTACCAAGAACTGATCCAGCGGTATCTGGAGTTCGTCCCTGGCGCCATCAACAACGCCGATTGGGGCGAAGGCGTGATGTGGCGCAAAGGCGTCAACGAGATGGAACTGATGACGGCCTTCCTCGACCTTACGACCGCCGAGGCCGAAGCCGTGTGGGCGCCGCTCCTCGATCCGTTGCGCGCGCGCCCCGCGGACTTCACCGTCGAGACATCCTTCACCACACAGCCGTTCCGCGACAAGTGGAACCCCGTCGGCAAGTCTGGTGCAGTCATGGACGATCGTCCCAACGCACCTGACGGCTACTTCTGGTGGCGCGGCAACGGCGGGGAGGTCGGTGCCTACTGGGGAGGTTATGCGGGACGCGGAATCCCGCTCGCCTGCCTTTCAGGAGCCAAGGCCGAACGGCTCGCCAAGGCGATCTTCGCCGCCTCGCGCACCAGCCTCGTGCTTTGGCAGACCAATAAGGCGCTCGCCGGCGAGCATCCTGAGGCGCTCCGTCGCGACCGTCAGACGAGCCTCAACCCGGCCGTGTTTCACAATGCCGCCTTCGTCACGGTTGGTGATTGGGTCCAGTTCAAGTACCCGGGCGTGCAAGGACACGAGCCGGACGCCGCGCTCGCTCAGACCCAAATGGACGGCGTCAACCGGGCGCTGCGCCTGATCACGGCGGCTACGCCCGGCGGCGGCTCCTACACCAACGAAGGCGACTTCTTCGAACGCGCATGGAAATCGGAGTTCTGGGGCTCAAACTATGCGCGCTTGGCGCGCATCAAGAGCGAGTACGACCCGGACAACCTCTTCCGGGTTCATCACGGCGTCGGCAGCGACATGCCAGTCCGCTCGGTCTGAGCATCCCGAGCAGCGCGTCTGGATCCTCCGCCACGGCGACGAACGTCGCCTCCACCTCATGCATCGAGCACCGGCGGCTCAGATGCTGCCGCTCGTACGGGTCTTGATCGAGTGGCCTCCCGCGGTTTCGCGAGGTCAGCTGATTGGAACTTCACTGCGTCTCCACGTACTACGGCGTCGTCATCGCGCCATCGACCGTCAGCACCGCGCCCGTCATGAACGCGGGTGCCTCCGAAAGCGCCCAGGCCGCAACGTCGGCGATCTCGCCCGGCTCACCAAAGCGTCCGACCGGCATGCGGTCGACAAAGCTTGCCGGATCGCCGCCCGCGGCGCGCACCGCATCGGAGATGTCGTCCATCATCCGCGTGTTCGTCGGCCCCGGGCAGAGGCAGTTGACGCGGATGCCGGCGGCCGCGACCTCGAGGGCGATGCCCTGCGATAGACCGACGACCGCGTGCTTCGACGCGACGTAGGCCGACAGGCCGGGCACGCCGCGCACACCGGCCTGCGAGGCCGTGTTGAGAATCGCGCCCTCGCCCTGCGTGCGCATGACCGGCACCACGTGCTTGAGCCCGAGGAACGCGCCACGGAGGTTGACGGCCAGCACCTGATCGAACGTGTCGGTCGGGTAATCCTCCACGCTCGCAATCGCACCCTCGATGCCCGCGTTGTTGAAGAACGCGTCGATGCGACCGTAGCGCTCGATCGCCGTGGCGACGTAGCCCTTCACGTCATCCTCACTCGATACGTCAGCGGCACAGGCCGACGCCGGGTGGCCGAGCCGCTGCGCGACGGCCTCAGCCGCCGCGAGGTCGCGATCGACAATGAGCACGGCAAACCCCTTCGCGGCCAGCCGCTCCGCTGTCGCCGCGCCGATTCCGCCGGCCCCGCCGGTGATCACCGCTGTCCGCATCGTCCCCTCCTCAGGTGGATGGGGAAACGGTATCCGCA